>JAYWMP010000295.1:0-5932 GCA_035873255.1 Nitrospirota bacterium | reverse complement strand
GATGATGAAATTCAGAAGCGGATATTGGAAATTAGTTGTTTTTTTACTGATTTTTCCCTTAACGGCCTGTATGGCGGCGGCCAACAAAGCAGCCCCTGAACGATTTGGGATTTATACCAGTAGACTTGATGGCAGGGATTTCAGGCTGATTGTCTCGGATTCCTATCGGGAATTGAACCACGCGAGGGTTTCTCCGAACAGGAAATGGATCACATTTTCCCGTTTTAATAACCGCAAACCGATATTGGGGCTTGCGGAAGAAAAAAACGGCTATACAAACACCGAGATTATGATCGTACGTATGGATGGCAGCGGTCTTAAGAGCCTTATCCCTCCCCGCAAAAATATTATCAATGTTAACAGTTACTGGACCCCCGACGGAAAAGGTCTTATTTATATGTCCAATGATAACCCGGATAAAAGGAAGCTCCGGATTAAACATATCGACCTTGCCACGCGGCGGATCACTAATGTGTCACCCGCGGATATTCCCTGGGTATCGGACCCTCACCAGGTAGACAGAAAAATTGTTTTCCCGGCCACGATTGATAAAAGAGATGTCAGGTCCATCTGGCTCATGAAGCTTGGCTCCGGAAGGGCCGAACAGATAACCCATCCTGCCTTTCCAAAGTCTGCTATGAAGCGTAAGCCACCGCCCGGCGACTCTGATCCGAAACTGTCACCGGATGGGACAAAAGTGGCCTTTACCCGTCATTTCGGAAAAGGCAATTTCCATACAATAGTTTTAGACCTCAAAACCGGTCGGGAGAAAGATATTTCCAGGCGGGTGACAACGGACGTTATGCCGGAATGGTCCAGTGACGGAAGACTGCTGGCGTACTGGCATGTTGATATGAAGAATATTCGAAAAATCGGTATTTATACCATCAGGCCCAACGGCAAAGGCCGCAGGCAGGTCCCTCTGCCCAGGGGGTATCACTTTAAGATGCCCTCATTCTTTCCTGGAGACGGCTCAGGGAAAGACGCCAGGATTGTATTCACCGGGAAAAAAGTCCCGGGGCTCAAATAAGAGTTGTTTTTTACTCCGGCGTTGCTGATCAGGACGTTTTTCCGGCCCGACCGCCGGTTGCGGAGAAAACATTTTACAAGCCCGGTCTGCCGTGGCCGGGGTTGAAATGATAAACACCGAATCTGTTGTTCGGCGAATTTATTATGATATCTCTTGACTAATATCTGTTTTTTGTGATAAATTTTTGTGATAAAAAAGAACAGTGAAAAATATCTGAATTCCCGGAAAATTTAATTAATACTGTAAAAAAGGAGAGAGAAATGGCCAAGAAGATAGCAGTGGTTGTCAGGGATAAGCAGGCTGAGGCATTGAGGATGGCCGTCGGGCTGACGCTGGCGGATGATGAGGTGAGTGTCTTTGTTATGGACAAGAAGCTGGAAGAGGGAGAAGGGGTTCCTCTTAATGTGGAGACCCTGGGTGATCTCGATGCCAGGATTTATACCAATACTGCTGAAAACAGCGACTTTGAGTTGATGAGCACGGAGGATATCGCGCGGGAGCTTGTCAATTATGATGTTGTGATTCCTTATTAGATCGTCAGATCGATATTACAGGCCATTTTCTTTGGAGTACGCGGGAAAATGGATGGTTCTTATGGAATCAGGAATAGACGTGATCAGGAACGGTAAAGGTCTTCCCTCCTGTCGCTGAATATATTATTGAGGGGATTCAGGCTTTTATTCCTTGCGTCATCGATGTTAATCTCCGCCTGAATGATCGTTTCCGCGTCTTTCGTGGCGCGGCGGAGTATTGTTCCGTTTGGGGATACTATCTCGCTGCAACCGATAAATTCCATGGCGTCTTTATTCCCTCTTCGCTCCCTACCGGTTCTGTTTGCGGTAATGGCGAAGATTCTGTTCTCGATGCACCTTGTAACCATTGCGTCCGGGCAGTAGGGGAGAACAAGATTTGAGGGGTGCGCGATGATGTCCGCCCCTTTTAGCGCCAGGGTCCTCGCGGACTCCGGAAAGAACCAGTCAAAGCATATCATCATGCCTATATTTCCGATGGGTGTTTGCCAGACCTTAAAACCGGTGTCGCCTGGAGAAAACCATAGCTTCTCCTCGAAGAAAAGATGTGTTTTCCTGTAAGTCCCGATAAATCCATCCGGACCGGTTAAGACGGCGGAGTTGTATAGATTATTGCCGTCCCTTTCGGCTATGCCGGCTGATATGTAGACAGACCGTTTTTTTGACAATTCGATCAGCCTTTGTGTTGTATAGCCTGATGGAACCTCCTCTGAAAGCGCTTCCACTTCATGTTTTGCAATGAACTGGTAGCCGGTATTGAAGAGTTCGGGCAGGACGATAAGACCGTTGTTGACGGATGCTAATATCCGGCTGACCGCTTCAATATTATGTTTTGTATCTCCGAATACCGGGCTGAACTGTAAAAAACCAGCCTTCATCTAGTTAAAAAAGCCTTTTTCATATATTCCGGGATTATATGATCATGCCGTCCGCCATCTCAATTTCCCTGTGGCACTGGCTGGAAAGCGCTCTGTTATGCGTGATAATAACGAACGTGATCTTTTTTCTTGTGTTCAGATCGATAAAGAGTTCAAAGAGTTCATTGCCTGTCCTGGCGTCAAGATTGCCGGTCGGCTCATCCGCAAGGACTATATTCGGGCTCTGTATGAGCGCCCTTGCAACCGCGACACGCTGCTGTTCTCCTCCCGACAGTTCCCCCGGCCTGTGTTTTGTCCGTTTCGAGAGACCCAGTTCGTCGAGAAGACCTTTTGCCTTTTTCTCGACTTCCGGGAAGGGTAGATTACTGATCAGGCCCGGGAGCATAATATTTTCGAGTGAACTGAATTCCGGCAGAAGGTGGTGGAACTGGAATACAAACCCTATGCTCGCGTTTCTGAAATTCGCGAGTGCATTGTCATCCATCGACGCTATGTCCACCCCCTGAAACAGCACCCTTCCTGAGGTGGGTTTATCAAGAGCCCCAAGTATATGCAGCAGTGTGCTCTTGCCCGCGCCCGAGGCGCCCATGATCCCGACCATCTCCCCTGGTTGTATCGAAAGGTTAATACCTTTTAATACATGGAGTACTCCTGCTTCGGTATCGTAAGACTTCGAGATATCAATCGCTTCAATCAGGTTACTCATATCTCAACGGTTCAACCGGGTTAAGTTTCGCCGCCTGCCATGCGGGATATATGGTTGCAAGGAAGCTTATTATTATTGCCGAGAGGGACACTGCGACGAAGTCGCTCAGTTGCATCTTGACCGGGAGGTGGCTGAGATAATATACATCGGAAGGCAGTTTTATCAGTTGGTATGTATCGAGCAGATAGCTGAGAAGATAGCCCCCAGTCAGCCCGAGAGAAGTACCGACAAGGCCGATAAACAGCCCCTGCAGCATGAATATTGTCATGATGCCGCTGTTTTTAGCGCCTATCGCCTTCATGATCGCTATTTCCCGGCTTTTTTCCATTACGTTCATTATAAGGTTGCTTATGATATTAAACGAGGCGACGAGCACAATCAGTACAAGCATAATAAACATCGCCAGTTTTTCGAGCTTGAGGGCGGAAAAGAGGTTTTTATTCATCTGCATCCAGTCCATCACGTAGAATGACAAACCAAGTTTCTCCTGCAGGCGTCTTCGTACCTCGGGAGCTTTGTCTATATCCCGCAGGCGCATCTCTATGCCGGATATATCATCGCCCAGTCCGAAAAATTCCTGAACGGGTTTCATGAGTGTCAGCGCCAGGTTGGAATCATATTCGAACATGCCGATCTCGAATATGGCCGCCACCCTGAACTGCTTAACTTTCGGAAGCATGCCCATTGGGCCTATCTCGGCAACCGGTGAGACGATATTGATCATGTCGCCTGTAAGCACGCCGAGATTATTTGCAAGTTCCTTGCCGAGTATGATGCCGGGTATTCCGTTTTTTTCAGCCAGGTTCCGTACATTGCCTTCTTTTATACGCGAAAGCAATTCAGTGGTCTTTGCCTCCATCTCGGGTTCTATCCCCCTGATAAAAATCCCGTGGACCCTTTTCCCCGATGATATCATGACCTGTCCGAGCACAAAGGGTGAAAATGCCTCCACTTCTTTATCACCCTTTAAGCTTTCTAATACTTTCCTGTACTCCGGTATCGTACCGTCATAATGCCGGATAATGATGTGGGCGCTGGCGCCCAGGATCTTCTTCTGCAGATCCTGATGGAACCCGCTCATGACCGACAGGACTACCAGGAGGGCCATTACGCCCAGGGCCACGCCACCTATGGAAATCCCGGTATTTACGGACAATCCACTATGTTTTTTCCTGGATTTCAGATATCGAATTGCTATGAATACCTGATAAGGCAGTTTCATATGGATTCTGCCGGGAAAACGTAATTTGTCATAATCTTTATCTTCCTACTGCTCTGGTTTCAACTGAGGGAATAGCACCACATCCCTTATCGAAGGGGAGTCCGTCAGAAGCATGACCAGCCTGTCGATGCCTATGCCTTCCCCGGCGGCCGGCGGCATGCCGTATTCAAGCGCCCTGATAAAATCTTCATCCATCCAGTGCGCCTCTTCGTCTCCCTCCTGTTTCGCCTTGACCTGATCGAGAAATCTTTCTTTCTGGTCAAAAGGGTCGTTAAGCTCAGAGAATGCGTTGGCGATTTCCCTGGAACAGATAAATAGCTCGAACCTCTCGACAAGTGAAGGATCGTCGGCTGTTCTCTTGGCGAGCGGGGAGAGTTCCACCGGGTGGTCCGTGATAAATGTCGGCTGGACGAGGCCGGGCTCCACTTTTTCCTTGAAGATTTCGTCCATCACCTTGCCAGGCGACGAACCCTTCGGTATATCGATGCGGTTGTCCCTGGCCCATGATTTTAACTTCCCGGGATCGTTGAATAGCTCCGGGGGGACCCCGCTTTCTTCAAGGGCTTTCAGCATGGGTATCCTCGGCCATGGAGGGGTCAGGTCGATTGTTATCTCACCATACTGTATCTGTAATGTCCCGGCGGTTTTCATGGCCACGTGGCCAATGAGTTCTTCGGTGAAAGACATAAGAAAGTTATAGTCTTTATAAGCGATATAAAATTCCAGCATCGAAAATTCAGGATTATGTTTTGCCGATATCCCCTCATTCCTGAAGTTCTTGTTTAATTCATAAACCCGTTCATAACCTCCAACGAGAAGTCTTTTCAGGTAGAGTTCGGGCGCGATCCGGAGGTAGAGGTCGATACCTAACGCATTGTGATGGGTCCTGAAAGGCTTGGCGGTCGCCCCTCCCGGTATCTGGTGCATCATCGGTGTCTCCACCTCTATGAAGTCTTTTGCCTCGAGAAAATCCCTGGCCGATTTTATTATGATGCTTCGCTTCGCGAACTTTTTCCTGACCTCCGGGTTGACTATCAGGTCCACATAACGTTGCCTGTACCGTGTTTCCACATCTTTCAAGCCGTGCCATTTTTCCGGCAGCGGCCTGATGGACTTTGTGAGCAACTCAAAACTGTTGACTTCGATGGTCAATTCCTCTGTCCTTGTCCGGAAGAGTCTGCCTTTGACGCCAATGATGTCACCGATATCCAGTTTTTTCAGAAGTTTATGGTTATCGCCAAGCAGGTCTTTTTTGAAATATATCTGTAATTTCCCGGAGCTGTCCTGTAAATGGGCGAATGCGGCCTTCCCGAAATTTCTGAGTGACATGATCCTGCCTGCGAGCGCGCAACCAACAGGTTCGGCCTCAAGCGTCTCTTTTGATGTATTATTGTATTTATTAATCAGATCGGCGGTATGGTCATTCGCGTCAAATGCTCCTCCGTATGGTTTTACGCCCAGTTCCCGGAGTTCTTCAGCTTTTTTTATTCTTTGTTCGATAAGTTCGTTGATATCTTCCACTCTCACCTCGCGTAAATCTATGAATTATAATGATTATTTTTAGGA
>JAYWMP010000261.1:0-3381 GCA_035873255.1 Nitrospirota bacterium | reverse complement strand
AAGATTTAAATCCTGCGGGAAGATATATGATTTTGAGATAAATGTTCCGGACGTCCGCAAGGGGGCCAGTGTGATTGTGGAGTCGGAATTCGGACTGAATATAGGCAGAGTGGTAGTCGGTCCACGTAATATCGAAAATCTCGTTAAGGTGCTCAAGAAAGTGCTTCGCCTTGCAACAGATGAAGACCTCAGCCGGAAACAGGAGAACAGGGCATTCGAGCAGGAAACCATGGAATACTGTCTCGAAAGGATAATGGCCCGGGGCATTCCGATGAAGCTGGTCCGCACAGAGGTTACACTGGACAGGAAGAGGATACTCTTTTATTTTACGGCTGACGGAAGGATAGACTTCAGGGAGCTGGTCAAAGACCTTGCGGCCAAGTTCAGGACGAGGATCGAGATGAGACAGATCGGTGTGCGCGATAAGGCCAAAATGGTAGGTGGTCTGGGACAATGCGGCAAGGAACTCTGCTGCCGGTCGTTTCTTGCGACCTTTGAGCCGGTCTCTATAAAGATGGCGAAGCAGCAGGACCTGGTGCTTAATACCGGCAAGCTCTCGGGCATATGCGGAAGGTTGATGTGCTGCCTGGGTTTTGAATATAATGGCTCGGGTTCCGTAAATTTCGTGAAAGACAGTACTAAAAAATCCGGCTCTGTATCGGCAAAAGAGGAATCATCGGAAGTTGCCGTGGAGGAGTCCGGGAACAAATCTCCGGGAACAGACGTCCGCGCCGCGAAAGCGCCGGCGGGGCCTCCGGATTCCAGGCAGGAGAAAGAAGCTGTGAAGAAAACGGGGCAGCCTCCCATAAGGCATAAAAGAAGGCGGAAAAGACCGAGGGAGGGCGTTCATAAAAAATGAGTGCGAAATTTTATATTACGACGCCGATATATTATGTCAACGACATTCCGCATATAGGGCATGCGTATACGACTGTTGCGGCGGATATACTTGCAAGATACCACAGGCTTCTGGGCGAAGATGTATTCTTCCTGACCGGCACGGACGAGCATGGGCAGAAGGTTGAAAAGGCCGCCCTCGAAAATGGACGATCGCCAAAAGGGCATGCAGACCTGCTGGTGGAGAACTTCAGAAAGCTCTGGGACAGGCTTAATATCTCCAATGACGCCTTCATAAGGACGACCGATAAAGAGCATATAAAGACGGTGCAGGGTGTTTTGCAGGGGTTGTGGGACAGCGGGGAGATCGAGAAAAGGACTTATTCCGGCTGGTACTGCACACCTGATGAGCGGTTCTGGACTGAGAAGGAGATTGTTGACGGCAACTGCCCGGACTGCGGCAGGCCGGTTGAACGGATTAATGAAGAGAATTATTTTTTCCTTATGTCAAAATACCAGGAAAGACTTATTAAATATATTCAGGACAATCCATCATATATACTGCCGGAGACCCGCAGGAATGAGGTGCTCGGTTTTCTGGGAAACAATAAGCTTGGAGACCTCTGCATATCAAGACCGAAGCATAGGCTGTCATGGGGCATTCCCCTCCCGTTTGACGGGGATTTCGTAACATATGTCTGGTTCGACGCCCTGGTCAATTATTATTCGGCGACCCGTTACCTTGTTCCGGATACAGAGGATGCAGGTACTGGCGAATTCTGGCCGGCGACCCATCATCTTGTCGGCAAGGACATACTGACGACCCATGCGGTCTACTGGTCAACCATGCTTATGGCGCTTGGAATGGAACTGCCCGAAAATATCTTCGCCCACGGCTGGTGGACTGTCAAAGGCAGGAAGATGTCGAAATCACTCGGAAATGTTGTCGATCCTGACGCGATTATTGATAAATACGGGGCGGATGCTTTCAGGTATTTTCTCTTCAGGGAAGTGCCGTTCGGCCTTGATGGAGATTTCTCGGAAGACGCCATTACAAGCCGTATAAACAGTGATCTTGTAAATGACCTTGGTAATCTCCTTAGCCGCACAGTGACCATGATAGAAAAATACAGGGATGGAGTGGTCCCCGGCCCGATAGACGGCAGGGACCGGGAAGACACGGGAAGCAGGATCAAGTCGTATTTTGAGACCGGCCCTGATCCGTCCTTTGACGGTTTTCTGAAACAGCTTCAGTTTCACCACGCGCTCGCCTGGTTATGGAAGGTCATGAGCAGGACAAACGAATATATTGCCGACTCGGCTCCATGGAAAGAGACTGACAAAGAGGTCCTTTCCGATACACTCTATACGCTTGCGGAGGCGCTGGGCATAATCGCCGTCTATCTTTTTCCTTTTATGCCTTCTACCGCGGAAAAGATATGGGCGCAACTCGGTATCGATCGTGGTATGGGAGAAGAAACAGAATTGCCGAAATGGGGAGATGTACACGTAGAGGGCAACAGGGTAAAAAAAGGGGAACACCTCTTCCCCCGGATAGAAAAGAAGAAAGAAGGCAAAAAAGAGGCTGCGGGCGGCAAAACCCCTGAACAGAAAAAACCGGAAGTCGCAGGCCTGATATCGATTAACGATCTCGCAAAAGTAGAACTGAAAATCGGAGAAGTGATCAGCGCAGAGAGGGTTAAAAAGTCCGAAAAACTTATAAAACTCAGGGTTGATACCGGACAGGATAGGCAGATTGTCGCCGGTATTGGAAAGGCTTATACCCCTGAAGAACTTGTCGGCAAAAAAATTCTCGTGGTCACGAACCTGCAGCCTGTCAAACTTATGGGGGTTGAATCCAACGGGATGCTCCTTGCGGCGACCGGACCTGGTGGCGCCCCGGTAATCCTTATGCCTGAAAAAGATGTGGAAGCAGGCTCCGGCATAAGATAGCGCGGGTAAGACTTTATCGCGCCTGTTTGTTGGCCGTGTTTATTTTGACGATTATCTCCGGCATATCGACTGTTTTATCCTTGTGTTTAAAACTGATATTCACCTTTACCGCGACAGGAAGGTATTCCTTTTCATCCGGTTCCCATTCAGATATCCACTCTCCCTGTTCTTCATCTTCGGGTATATCAAAATATTCAAATTCAAGTTTTTCCACTTCAGGCAGGAGGACAAACTCTTTGCCTCCGCTGTCATCGAATACATCATCCATAAAAAATACCTTTTCTCTAATCATTAAATTACCGTCTTCCAGAAAAATCGAGACCCATTTCAGTCCGGTGATCCGACGGATCAGTCCTTCGCCTCGATTCGCTGCCAGTTCTGGCTGTTGACCGTCGGGTCAGTGTTCGGTTCGTAGAGGGAGTCGTTGTTCAGGATGTAGCGACCGTTTCCATCCGTGTAAACGTTGCTGTAGAAGCTCGGCAGCTTGACGGTCTCGCCCGACGGTGTTGCGTAGAGCGTTTGTTCGTGAATGGAGTTGATCGTTTTGGCCTGCATGCGATCCTGCGACGCGTTGCGGCTCTTCCATCCGCT
>JAYWMP010000066.1:0-3289 GCA_035873255.1 Nitrospirota bacterium | reverse complement strand
AAAACATCAACCAGCTCTTTACCCATATCTCCGGAACATCCGGAACCGCCGAACACAATCCGCTTATCGGGATGCAGGTCTTTTATCCTCCGGGCAAGGGCAAGACTGGCGACGGTCTGATAGTAGTTCGTCGTAAATCCGACAACATCATAATCATCCCACCTGACACTGTCTATAGCGTCTTTCAGCAATGCGGGAGCATAAACGCCCGCTATCTCCAGAAAGTCATCCTTCAGTCCCAAAAGACTTCCGGAAGCGCTCTCCCTGTTCTGCCCGACCATAAGCCCTGAATACCTTTCCCAGACGCTTTCGGGTGTCATCTCCGGGAACAATTCACTCACAAAACATACTTCCGAATCAATGAGATCACTCATCCTGGTATAACGCTCGCGGCCAATAAGGTTAGCAAAAGGAATGTTCAGATAAAAGACGTCAGCTTCGATCCCGCCTTCTCTGCATATGGCTTTCAGTGTACCCAGTGCAAGGCTGCCCCAGAAGAACGAGGCAAACGGCATGTTGATGAAAAGTATTCTCGCCACTTACATTCCTTTATGGCGACACTCGGCCAGAAGACTTGATAAAAGAAGCCAATGCGCGGGCTCCCTGCTTATAAGTCTTTGCAGTATATCGGACAGGGTGGCGGCTATAAAATGTTTTGCCCAGATTCTGTCTTTAGAGGATTCCATAGGCTCAGCAATATACACAGGTTGTTCGAACGTTATCTCAAGACAATTTCCTGAACTCCGCCTTGAAAAAACAGGGAGAAGCATCGTATTTTCTCTCATGCAAAGTGAAAGGAACGATGACGAAAAAGGCCACTCAACACCCATGAACTTCGTGCGGTGCACTTTATGACCCTCATATACAAAGTCGGGATATGTAAGGAAGACACCGGATTTATTCAGAACTTGCAGGATAGCGCGCGGCGCCGATTTTCCCGCGCCCACGACATGAAAATTCTTAAGACCGAAAACCTCGCTCACCTTGTCAAAACCGCCCCCCATTGAAATGTCCTCACCATACATTATTAATTCCCTGGAGGCAAATATCTTCCGTGTGACCCAAAGAGCATCTTCGTATGGCAATGTCATCGGTGATATCGCTATCGTTGGATACCCTTCTGTCTGCATAAGGTAATCCGCGCCAATAACCTTTGTTTGGCAGGCCAGTGAATGACGGGAAGCCTGATTACCGCATCTCCACATAGCAACGCGCTTATGGGCCCATAACAGATGTTCAATATGACGCTGGACAAAGCCGTCAAGGTCTTCGCTCAGGTTCAGGGCTTTGGCGGTCAGTTTAACAAAGGTAGGGAATCGATACAAGTCCACGTTTACGATGTCGGCAGCCACTTTCCTCAGTTGCTCCGCCCCCATGCGAGAGAATAGTTGCGCCCCCAGGTCATGGGCGATCAACGAACGTAATTCTTCATGGATATCTATTTTATGTTCTGCTTTCATGACAACTGTTCCAGTACTCAAGAAGTCGGGGTGATCGGGCCAGATGTTCAGATATCCGATTATACGCATTGCGGGTCAGAAGACATTCTTTCCCGTTTATTCCGTTCAGGTCATCGCAGTGCGCCAGGCAGGTACCTCCACATATAGGGACCCATATGCAATCTCCACAAGGACCGTCCAGGACATTTCTGGAACGTACAAGGTGAGCAGGATAAGAATCCATCGCTTCCGCAATCCCTACATCCCGGATGTTCCCAAGCACTGCATACGGACGGTCGGCATCCAGACAATCACAGGCCTTGATATCTCCCCCCGCTGTTACGGATACGACGTCACGGGCGGCGCCGCAATCCTTTCTGATACACATGACCCTGCCTGCTCCGTAAATAAAATTCTCCAGATACTTCAGCACGGGCCAAAGGCTGAATCCGTCAAACTCCCCTTCCAGGACTTTGTCGAACAGGTCATTCCACGAAGCACACAAAATACCGGCATCATAATTAAAAGGTTTGCATTTCCCTCTCCCTGCATCCTGGAAAAGCGACCAGTCCCAGCCTTTGACCCCGAGAGAACGGAAATAGTGTGACATCTCAAGAAGGCTTCCATGGTTTACCGACGTTATCGTCGCCTTTACGCCGCATTGCTTTACAAATCGGGGAAATTTTCTGACGGCATCAAGGAATCGTTTATGGGTACCGGCGCCGTTCTTTGTCTTTCGGCTCGCATCGTTGAGCAAAGCATCACCGTCCAGAGAGAAACCCCAGAAAATATTGTTGTCCTCGGAAAAGCTCACTGAATCGCCGGTCAGAAGACTGAGGTTCGTTTGACCGTTAAACATGATTTTTTTTCCTGCTGCCGACGCCATTTCCTTGCCGTAAGACACTATCCGCCTGATCAGCTCGAATGCAAGAAAGGGCTCTCCACCATGAAAGATCACCTGGAGATGTCCGTCACATATTTCAAGTGACTGCCGGAGCGCCTCCAGTGCAACATGTGTGTCCATATACTGCTGCTCATTCGAGCCGGTAAAATCATAACAATACGAACACGAATAATTACATGAGGCAGTCAATTTAAGGATGAGGGTGTTTAGTGTCTGAAAACGGGGCTGGGATAATATTCCCAGCCCCGAGTCTGATAATTCCCTGATGACTAAATCCCTGGCCGCTTTAATTTCCGGTGTTAATCCACTCCCTGACTCATGCAACAAAGAGAGGTGTCTCTTCTTCGAACCAGGCACATAAACAGACCTTCCAGTGACCTTGTCCATTACAAGCACTTTGGGCCCGCATTGCCTTACGGCTATAAGGGAAGGGTCAAATTGTCTGTTTGACACTTCTCCGCCGCTTACTTAGTCTTCTTTCTTCCGGCCTTTTTCCTGACAACTTTTTTTATAGCTGTTTTAATCTCTGTTTTTTTAACTTTGTTCTGCATCACCACTTTTGATGACCCAATGTTTTCTATGTCTTCCCTTATCGGAGCTTCAAAAACAGCAGGATTTATCACGAGACCTTCCCTGCCAAGCTTCTTGTCATCACATGCGCGTGACCACTGGCCCCAAACACCCACTTCAGGTGAGGAACTATTCGTCAACACAAGTTTTTCGATGCCGAGAAGTGTGCTGTTTTTAGGTGCTCCATCCGCCGCTTTCATCGCCATGTCCTTTGCGAGCTCTTCAATCTGATCGTTGGACATCTCCTCAAGGTCTACGTTCTTCGGTACCTTTAATGTAATGCTTCTGGCCTTTCCTTCACTCTTGCTCATCCGTTTACCTCCGTTGGTAATATGTTTGTAATGTGTTTGCAATTAATGCTAAGTTTTTTCGCTTG
>JAYWMP010000047.1:0-6629 GCA_035873255.1 Nitrospirota bacterium | reverse complement strand
ACGCGGGACAATCGCAAGCGGCAGTGTCAAAAAAACCAGCAGCAGAAACTGAAAAAACCAGGCCCGGCGTTTCATTTATCATTATTTTCATTATTTTCTTCTTTGTCCCTGCGCTCATCCTTTTTGGCTTTGAGGGCTTCGGTAATATCCTCAAGGCGCTTGGCAACCAGATAGTTTATCGTCCCCTCCGGATATGTCCCATCTCCGTTAATCTCTCCCATTGACATATCTGTCAATATCTCAAGGCCTTCTTCGATCCTGTCTATCGGATAAATATTAAATTTGCCCGCCTTGACCGCGTCTACAACCTCTTTCTTGATCATCAGGTTATGCACATTTTTCCTGGGTATTATAACGCCGTGCGCGCCGCTAAGCCCGATCATCTTGCAGAGATCAAAGAATCCCTCTATCTTTTCGTTAACACCACCTATCGGCTGGACGTCGCCATTCTGGTCCATGGAACCCGTAATGGCTATATACTGCTTCAGCGGGACACCCGCGAGGCTGCTTAATATCACATAAAGTTCCGCGCATGACGCGCTATCTCCTTCCACCATGTCGTATAACTGCTCAAAAGTGATCGAGGCGGAGAAGCTGACAGGTTTTTTTCGGGCGTATGTGCTGCCGATATAGTGGGTGATAATAAGGATGGCCTTTTCATGTACCCTGCCGCTCATTTTCGTCTCTCTTTCGATGTTAACGACGCCTGACTTGCCCACGTACGTCCGAGCCGTAATTCTGGAAGGTTTTCCAAAGCGGTAATCACCCATATCTAAAACGGCAAGCCCGTTGATCTGTCCGACCTTTTTGCCTTCAACATCGATTATCAGGGTGCCTTCAATAACCATATCCTGCAGAAGTTTTTCTATCTTGTTGGCCCTGAATATCTTTTCTTCCAGGGCGATATGGATATGTTCATCCTTCACTATACTGTCGCCTGCTTTTTTCGCCCAGTAATTGGCTTCCATGATAACAGCCGAAATATCGCTGAATCTGGAGGATAATTTGTCCTGATGCTCGGCCAGCCTGGATCCGTATTCGACTATTTTCGCAACACCGGTCCGGTCAAAGGGCAGATAATTCCCCTGTTTGCACCTGCTGGCCACAAAATCGGCGTATTTCTGTATGGTCTCGTCATTTTTTACCATTCTGCTATCAAAATCCGCCTTCACCTTGAATAATTCCCTGTACTCCTCATCCATGTTATAAAGGAGGTAATAAAGATGGGGATTCCCCATGAGTATCACCTTGACATTCAGAGGTATGGCTTCGGGCCTAAGTGTTGTCGTCGACAAAAGCCTGTACTGTTCCCATATATCCTCGATCTTTATCTCCCTGTTTCTTATAGAACGTTTCAGGGCGTCATACGAAAACAGGTTCCGCAATAAATCCAGGACATTTATTACTATGTATCCTCCGTTGGCCTTATGAAGGGAGCCCGCCTTTATCATCGAAAAGTCGGTTGTGGCTACTCCATACTGAAATTTGTGCTCCAACCTGCCGAAGAGATTAAAATACGTCGGGTTGCTTTCGTAGACACAGGGCGCGCCCCTGGTGTCCCTGTTGTTGATGAGAACATTCACGGTATACCTTGTAAAAGTAGGTTCAGCCTTCGGCGCCTTCAGAAAAGGCACGGGAGCCGCCTGTTCATCCTGGACCTTGAAATCCTCAAGATGGTCGAGGATGTCTTCGGTGACATCGTCAAGATACGCGGTTATCTTTTCATACTCATTGTACTTACTTTCTATCTCTTCCATGTACTGTCCCACGGCGGTAAGGGCGGCGTCTCTTTCGAGCTTTAAAAGCCTGTCCTTCACACTTTTTTCACCCTCCCTGACTTCCCTGACGACATCGTTGAGCCGGTCCTGAAGCGCCTTTCCGATCGTATCTATCTTATTCTTCAGGTCCTCTTCGAGACTGGAATACTCTTCCTCCGTCAGCGGCTCGCCATTCTTCTTCACCGGGACTATCAGAAGGCCGCTTACCGTCTTCCTTATCGAAAACCCCTTACCCTTCGCCTCCTCTTCGAGTCCAAAAAACATCTCTTTCTGACTCTTCTGAAATTCC
The DNA here is from genome assembly GCA_035873255.1 of Nitrospirota bacterium. Taxonomy (GTDB): domain Bacteria; phylum Nitrospirota; class Thermodesulfovibrionia; order Thermodesulfovibrionales; family UBA6898; genus JAJRYC01. The sequence continues at coordinate 4,562 of JAYWMP010000047.1, read as the reverse complement.
TCCACAAGCTTGTTCTTCTGTTTTTCATATTCTTTGGACTCAAATATTCTGGGTATTTCGACCTTGAGTATTCTTATCAGTTCTTCCATGTCCTTATGGAATACCGATGCCATACCGGGCTTCAGTGATATTGCGAGGGGGATATCAGGGTCTTTAAAATTGTAGACATAACACCAGTCATCAGGAACAGGCTCATCAGCCGCTTTTCTGTTGAGCAGCAATTTTATCGTGGTCAGCTTTCCTGTCCCGTTATCACCGAGTATAAAAATATTGAAGCCCTTGTTATCGAGGTCCAGTCCAAAATCAATCGCGCGCAGCGCCCTCTCCTGCCCTATTGTCTCGGTTGATTCAGAGAGTTCATCGGTCGTCTCAAAATGGAATAAACCCGGATCGCAACATTTATAGAGCTGTTCGCTGTCGAGTGATTTTGGCATTACCACCTCCAATAATTAAATAGCTTCAAGGTAAAAGCTAAAACAAGTATAAGGGAAAGCAGAGATATTTTCCAGCAATAAAGTAGCGTTACCTTGCGGAAGCCGGTTATCTCTTCTTTGCCGCAAGTTTATTTAACGCATTCAGATAGGCCTTGGCGGCCGCCAGGATAATGTCCGTATCAGCGCCGTGCCCCCTCACCGTCTTTCCATCTTCCTCCAGCGTCACGCCAACCTCTCCAAGCGCATCAGTCCCACCAGTGATACTCTTGACCTCGAACTTCAGAAGATTGCTGCCCGTTCCGGTTATATGGGCGATCGCCCTGTAAATAGCATCAACGGGTCCGTCCCCGTATTCCGTCCTGTCAAAAACTTTATCCCCTATTTTAAGCTTTAACGAAGCCGTGGGTTTCCGGTTCATCCCACTGGATATGGACATATCCACAAGGGTATACAGTTCATGGACTTTCGATACCTCTTCCATGACAAGGGCCTCTATATCCTCGTCAAAAATATATTTTTTCTGGTCGGCAAGCTGCTTGAACCTATCGAATGCCTTGTTTAAGTCCGCATCGGACAATTCATACCCGAACTCCTTCAGCCTCTCTTTAAATGCATGCCTTCCTGAATGCTTTCCAAGCACCAGTTTGCTCCGGGGGAGGCCGACCGCCTCCGGCTTCATTATCTCATATGTTGAACGCTCCTTGAGATACCCGTCCTGATGTATACCGGCTTCATGCGCAAACGCATTCTCGCCCACTACAGCCTTGTTCGGCTGCACCATTATTCCGGTAATCTTCGAGACAAGCCTTGATGACCTGTATATCTCTTCGGTCACGATCTTCGTATCCGCGTTAAAGAATTTAGGCCTTGTCTTCAGCGCCATGACAAACTCTTCCAGTGATGCGTTGCCGGCCCTTTCCCCGATGCCGTTTACCGTGCACTCCACCTGGCCCGCGCCTTTCAGCACAGCAGCAAGTGAATTCGCCACGGCAAGGCCGAGGTCATTGTGGCAGTGGACCGAGATGACCGCCCTGTCAATATTAGGAACCTTATCGAACAGATATCCGATCAATTCACTATATTCCTGGGGCACCGTATATCCCACCGTATCCGGTATATTCACGGTTCCGGCGCCGGCGTTAATGACAGCCTCGGTTATCCTGCAGAGATAATCCCAGTCCGACCTTGTCGCATCCTCAGCCGAGAACTCCACGTCATCGGTATATTTTCTCGCGTACCCGACGGCATGAACAGCAGCCTCAAGGACGGCGGCCCTGTCCATCCTTAATTTGTATTTAAGATGTATATCGGATGTAGCAAGAAATATATGTATCCTCTTCTGCTCCGCGGGCGTTAGCGCCTCGGCAGCCTTTTCGATGTCTATCTCCTTCGCCCTGGCAAGAGCTGCGATAGTTGCACCCCTGGTCTCCGACGCTATCCTTTTTACGGCAAGAAAGTCACCGGGCGACGCCACAGGGAACCCCGCCTCTATAATGTCGACCCCAAGTCTCACAAGCTGCTTCGCAACCTGGAGCTTCTCATCAACATTCATGGACGCGCCAGGCGACTGCTCGCCGTCACGAAGGGTCGTATCAAAAATCTTTATTATTCTCATCTCTTAACCTCTGATAACCTGAGTTTCTGTTTTCTATAAAATAGATATATATTTTCTATAATTCCCTCAACAAGATAGATCATGGCAAAGACAAACAACGCCACCGGCGGATGAATAACAATGGCTGCGAAAACAATAACAATGGCCACCAGTATCCAGAAAGGCTTCCTCTTACCGAAGTCGATCTCTTTAAGGCCGTGGAATTTGAGGGCGCTTACCATAATAAGGGCAAGAAGTATAGTAAACACCAGAATGAATATGTTTTTCCCCGGCACACCGCCCCACAACTCGTTGTGGAATATTATAAGCGTAGCTATCAGACTCGCGGCGCCCGGTATGGGTATGCCCGTAAACGCCTTTGATTCCGTAGATCCCATCTGTACGTTATACCGCGCAAGCCTGAGAGCGCCGCAGGCCACAAAAAGAAAGGCCGCTGCCAATCCAACCCTGCCGAAGGGTTCGATCGACCACTTATAGACAAGAATCGCCGGTGCGACACCAAACGCAACCAGGTCGGAAAGCGAATCAAGCTCAATCCCAAACCGGGTAGTGCTGTGGGTCAACCTGGCGACCCATCCGTCCAGTCCATCAAAAACAGTAGCTATTAATATGGCCCACGCGGCATGAAGATAATTGCCCTGAATCGCGGCGAGTATCGAATAAAATCCCAGAAACATCCCGCAGAGCGTCAGACTGTTCGGAAGGATATATATGCCTTTTTTCATGAAATTACCTGTTATAACCCTGTTTTTTTATTTGCGCTATTACCGTTTCGCCCGCCTTCACCTTATCGTTTAACTTCACCTTAATATCCACGGATGCCGGCAAATATACATCGAGCCTCGAACTGAATTTTATTATCCCGTATCTTTCCCCACACGTCAGAACATCGCCTTCCTTCTTCCTGCAGACCGCCCGTCTGGCGACAAACCCAGCAACCTGCCTCACAAGTATATCGCCGTATTCCGTCTCAAGGACCATCTCGATATTCTCGTTTTTAAATGAAGCATCCTCTCTGTACGCGGCCAAAAACCGGCCCTTTGAATGCTTTACCGTCTTAACCCTTCCGCTGCATGGCGCACGGTTGACATGGACATTAAAGGGCGTCATAAAGACGCTTATCTGTTTCATACCGGCATGAATATGACGTGATTCATGCACATCCTTTATCAAAATCACTTTCCCATCAGCAGCCGAGACGAACAGGCCCCGGCCTTCGGGTGCGACCCTGTCGGGATCCCTGAAAAAATAGAGCATAAACAGGGTCAGAACTGACGGAATAGCAACAGCGACCGGTATAAATATAAAGACAAGGGCTGTCAGGGCAAGGGAACCCAGGATAAAAGGGTACCCCTCATTGGCTATTCTGAACATCGCTTTATTTCACCGGAGATCAGTATTTCATGCCTTTGACCTGTCGACAAGCTTGCCTTTCTTGAGCCACGGCATCATGCCCCTGAGCTTGGCGCCCACTTCTTCTATCTGGTGTCTTTCGCCTTTCTTTGTCAGCGCGTTAAAGACCGGCTTGTTCGCCCTGCATTCAAGCATCCACTCCTTCGCGAAGACGCCGTCCTGGATTTCATGGAGTATCTTCGCCATCTCTTTTTTGGTCTCCCCGGTAATAATCCTGGGCCCTCTCGTCAAATCACCATACTGGGCAGTATTGCTGATCGAATATCTCATATTGGATATCCCGCCCTCATATATCAGGTCAACGATGAGTTTAACCTCGTGCAGGCATTCAAAATAGGCCATCTCGGGGGCATATCCCGCCTCAACAAGCGTTTCAAAACCCGCCTGGATCAGGGATGTAACGCCTCCGCATAAGACCACCTGCTCCCCAAAGAGGTCTGTCTCGGTCTCTTCCCTGAAACTCGTCTCTATAATACCCGCCCTGCCGCCGCCTATTGCGGAAGCGTAAGCAAGAGCAATCGCCTTGGTCTTCTTTGAAGGGTCCTGATGAATGGCGATCAGGCATGGCACTCCGCTTCCCTTCGTATATTCCGACCTGACGAGATGTCCCGGCCCTTTAGGGGCCGCCATAAAGACATTTGCGTCAGCGGGCGGCACAATCTGGCCGAAATGTATATTGAACCCGTGGGCAAAGGCGAGGTAGACACCCTTTTTCATGTTCGGGGCTATCTCGGCATTATATATATCAGCCTGCAATTCATCCGGAAGCAGGATCATAATTATGTCGGCGGCCCCGGCGGCATCTGCTGGGGTCATCACCTTAAAACCCGCTTTTTCCGCCTTGTCCCAACTCGCTCCTTTTCTTATTCCCACAACGACATCCATGCCGCTTTCCCTGAGATTATTTGCGTGGGCGTGTCCCTGGCTTCCATAGCCCATGACCACTATCTTCTTTTTTTTCAGACTCCCGGTATCCGCGTCCTTGTCATAAAAGACTTTTATCATAAAATCCTCCTCTGATTATTATTATGGTAATTATATTTTTCTGATTGAAACAGAATCTATTATATTATAATTTAATGGTTTTTTCTATTTTTGTA
>JAYWMP010000008.1:0-4058 GCA_035873255.1 Nitrospirota bacterium | reverse complement strand
CTCTTATGTTTTCGTTTTCAGCAAGGATATTCTTCCAGCCGAGAAGCAGGTCGTCAAAATCCACGAGGTTTAATATATGCTTCTTCTTTTCATAAAGCAGTATTATTTTTTCGATCTCGGCGATAGCATCAATAAAATGCGGAAATCTCAGAGGAACTACGTCAGCCACGCTCCGGCCGGTATTTTTCGAGAAGCTGCAGATCTCCAAAAGCACAGCGCCCTTGGGAAGGACCGTCTCTTTTCTGTATACGTCCGCCATGCATGCCTCAAAGAGTTCTTTTGCGTCTTCCCTGTCGAGGATAGAGAACCCCTGCCTGTAACCCGCGAGGAGATAGTGCTGTCTTAGCATGAGATTCCCGATGTAGTGGAACGTGCCGCCTGCCAGACCCATGATATTCCTTCCGATCAGCCGCTCCACTCTCCTCATCATCTCTTTCGCGGCCTTGTTCGTAAAGGTCAGGAGGAGAATATTCTCGGGCCTGATCCCTGTCTCGATCAGCCGCGCGACCCTGTATGTCACAACCCTCGTCTTTCCGGTACCAGCGCCGGCAAGCACAAGCGCAGGCCCGTCCTGGTGCATCACCGCTGAATACTGTTCGGGGTTGAGGTCCTTTTCATAATGCACTGTAAGGGCAGGGGCTTCTCTGTGCAGGACGTATTTTTTCATTTCATAAGTATTATATATTAATCCAGAGGTTGCATAAACAGCGGGCGGAATCCGGCTGTCGGCAGTGGTTTTTGAGACTATCAAGATATAGTGAAGGGCGGGGATGAGCGCGGAGTCGCCGCATAATATTATGGGGCTTTTTCCGTCAGGTTAACGGAACTGTCTTTGTCGATCAGCCAGGTCAGGCATCCATTGACAGGCATCACCAGTCCGGCAGGGTACAACTTCTTCCTGTCGCTGTCTTCGAGAATATCTTTAAGGACTTCCGCCTTTGAACTCCCGGAGACAAGGAAAAGTATATCTCTGGAATTGTTAATAACAGGCAGGGTGAGTGTTATCCTCCAGCTCTTAAGTCTTTCGGCGTAAACAGCCGCCGTAAGTCTTACAGTCTCTTCTACCGACTTTGAGCCGGGGAAGAGAGATGCGGTATGCCCGTCTTCGCCCATGCCGAGCATAATAAGGTCAAGAACAGGCGGTCCTGATCCGCCCCATGTGGTCCTGATCTCATCTTCGTACCTTGCTGCTTCCTCCTGGGGGTCCATTTCGCCCCTGATCCTGTGTAAATTCCTTTCAGGCAGGGGCACCTTCGAAAACAGGGCCTCGTAAGCGCTCCTGAAATTACTGTCTTTATGGTCCTTTGGAACGCATCGCTCATCCGCCCAGAAAAAGTCTGTATGCTGCCATTCCAGCATGCCGGCGTACTCGGTGCCGAGCAGGGAAAAGAGCCTGTTTGGAGTGGAGCCGCCGGAGATGGCCGCCAGGAACCTGCCTCTTTGGGCGATTGCCCTCTTTGCGGTCTCGATGAAGATCGATGCCGCCCTGTGGCTGATAGCATCCAGGTCAGGCAGAACATATACGCGGGGAGTTACAGAGTTTTCCATGAATGATCCTCTCTTTCCAGCAGGGCTGCTGATTCGGCAGGGCCTGTTGAACCTGCCGCATAATTGGGAAATTTGTCCGGCCTGGTTTCTGATTCAAGCCTTTCTATCACGGGCATCAGAAGCTCCCATGTCAGCTCTACACCGTCAGCCCTCACAAAGAGCATCTGGTCGCTCTGCATGCAGTCGAGCAATGCCCGCTCATAAGGGCCGAGCATAAGCGCCTTTTCGTATGAAAAGTCCATCAGTACAGAGTTAAGGTATATCCTGGAGCCGGGGTTTTTAGTCTGTATGACGAGGCCGATGCCTTCGTCGGGCTGGACCCTGAGCACCAGAACATTCGGCTCTATCCCGGCCTTCATCGTCTTGTCGAACATCATGTGAGGCGCGTGTTTAAAGTGTATCGAGATTTCAGCCTTCTGCGTTGAGAGCCTTTTGCCTGAACGGAGATAAAAAGGCACGCCGCTCCATCTCCAGTTGTCGATAAATACCTTAAGGGCTGCAAAAGTAGGTGTTACGGAGTCAGGCGCAACACCGGGCTCATTCCTGTAGCCGGTGACTTTGACGCCGTTGATCTCACCATCGCCGTACTGGCCCAGGACCGCGTAATCGTCAAGCCTGTCAAGGGGGAAGGGCTTTATTGAGCGGAAGACTTTGACCTTTTCGTCCCTCACCCTGTCCGCCTCGAATACAGAAGGAGGTTCCATGGCTGTAAGGGCCACAAGCTGAAGCAGGTGGTTCTGGAACATATCACGCAGCACCCCTGATTTTTCATAATAACCGGCCCTGTGCTCTACTCCCAGGGTCTCTGAAACGGATATCTGGACATAATCTATGAAATTCCTGTTCCAGAGGGGTTCAAATATGGAGTTCGCAAACCTGAACATAAGTATATTCTGTACATTCTCTTTTGCAAGGTAATGGTCCATCCGGTAGATCTGCTTCTCGGCAAAAGACTTTCTCAATATATGATTCAACCCTTTTGCCGATTCAGGATCGCGTCCGAACGGTTTTTCGATAACGATATGTGTGCTGCCGTTACACTTCTGCGAAAGGCCGGCATCGCCCAGGTTCTCTATGATGGTCTCATAAACCGTCGGCGGAGTGGCAATATAGAAGACCCTGTTCGTTAACTGATGCTCATTTTCAAGGGCGAAGATATTCTCTTTCAGGGAGTTGTAGGAATTCAGTTCAGAATATTCGACCTTTGAATAAAAAAGCCTCTTTGCGAATTCCCGCCAGGAACTGTCGGAAAAGTCATCCGGATTTGCTTTCTTTACGGTTTCCAGCATGGACTCGCGAAAGGTTTCGTCATTCATATCTGATCTGGCCACACCCAGGACGATAAATTCCCCCTCTATTAATTTAAGTGAATACAGACGATAGATTGAAGGGATCAACTTCCTCTTTGTGAGGTCGCCGGAGGCGCCGAAGATAACCAGGCAGAAAGGCCCCGGCTTGTCTATTTCGCAGCTTTCCGCTGGCCGCTGGATTATCTGGCCTCTAACCGTAGAGGAAATATTCTGAAACATATCGTCCATCATCATTACCGCTTTTTCTTTTTAACCGCGTGGCCTCCGAATTCGTTTCTGAGCGCAGCAAGCATCCTGTCGGAGAATGACCCTGAATCGCGGGAGCGGAAGCGCTGGAACAGCGCGGATGTGATTACAGGAGCGGGCACCGCAGTATCAACCGCCTGCTGCACTGTCCAGCGACCTTCTCCTGAATCCTCCACATAAGCCTCCAGCTTTTCAAGCTTTTTGTCTTTTTTCAGAGCTGCCTCGGCAAGCTCCAGGAGCCATGATCTGATTACACTGCCCTGGTTCCAGAGGTGCGCGACCTTCGAAAAGTCCAGGTCGCTGCTGTATGGCGAGGCATTGAGAATCTCAAAGCCCTCTCCATAGGCTGACATCATTCCGTATTCTATTCCGTTATGTATCATCTTCACAAAGTGCCCGGCCCCAACTGGTCCGCAGTAGAGATAGCCATCTTTAGGCGCCAGCGTTTTAAACAGGGGTTCAAGATACCTGCATGTTTTTTTATTTCCCCCGGCCATCATGCAGTACCCTATTTTAAGCCCCCATATGCCGCCGCTAACACCCGCATCAACATAGTGTATTTTTTGGGGCTTGAGAAGTTCCTCACGGCGTATATCGTCTTTATAGAAGCTGTTTCCACCTTCGACAATAATATCGCCTTTCTCAAGAAGCCCCCTGAGGCTGTCAATGGCGTCATCAACAGGCTTTCCAGCGGGGAGCATCAGCCATATCACGCGCGGATGCTTCAGCTTGCCGACCAGTTCTTCAAGTGAGTAGGCTCCTTTTGCCCCGTGCTTTACGATCTCATCCACCTTGTCAGGAGAGCGGTTATAGGCGACTACCTTATGCCTGCCCTTGAGCAGGCGTTTGACCATATTCATTCCCATCCGTCCCAGACCGACCATTCCTACCTGCATATATAACCCCCTTTTGGTTATGTTGTTATTCCTGATAAAATCAGATATTTAATATTGT
>JAYWMP010000296.1:0-3524 GCA_035873255.1 Nitrospirota bacterium | reverse complement strand
ATTTCCGAACTAAAGGATAAGACTATTGACGAGTTGACGAATGTTGCTAATGAGCTTAACGTTGAAGGCGCTGCCGGAATGAGAAAACAGGATCTGATTTTTGCGATTTTGCAGGCGCAGACGGAAAAGACGGGCAATGTTTTTTCGGCTGGTGTTCTGGAAATCCTTCCAGACGGGTTCGGCTTCCTAAGGTCCCCCGACTATAGTTATCTCCCTGGCCCGGACGATATATATGTATCGCCGTCCCAGATTCGCAGGTTCAATCTCAGAACAGGCGACCTTGTATCAGGCCAGATAAGGCCTCCGAAAGAGTCGGAGCGATACTTTGCTCTGCTTAAGGTCGAGGCGATAAACCACGAATCGCCCGAGGAGAACGTAAGCAAACCTCTGTTTGATAATCTCATTCCTTATTATCCGACCGAGAGAATAACGCTCGAATATGATTCAACAGAGTATTCAACGAGGGTAATGGAGTTTATCACCCCGATAGGAATGGGTCAGAGAGGAATGATCGTTGCTGCGCCCAGAACCGGCAAGACCGTTCTGCTGCAATCAATCGCAAAGGCGGTAACGAAGAATCATCCTGACGCTCATCTTATAATCCTGCTCATAGACGAAAGACCTGAAGAAGTTACTGACTGGAAACGCCAGGTCACTTCAGCCGAGATCATAAGTTCAACGTTCGATGAACCACCTCAGAGACATTGCCAGGCAGCGGAGATGGTTATGGAAAGGGCCAAGCGCCTTGTTGAGGGCAAAAGAAATGTGATTATACTCCTGGATAGTATCACGAGGCTTGCAAGGGCCTATAATGCTATAATGCCTACCAGCGGGAAAGTGCTTTCCGGCGGTCTTGATTCTAACGCCCTGCAGAAGCCAAAGAGGTTTTTCGGGGCTGCCAGAAATATTGAAACCGGCGGCAGCCTGACTATTCTTGCAACCGCTCTGGTCGATACGGGAAGCAGGATGGACGATGTTATTTTCGAGGAGTTCAAGGGAACAGGCAACATGGAACTTCATCTTGACAGGAAGCTTGTTGACAAGAGGATATTCCCGTCTATTGATATTAACAGCTCGGGCACCAGGAAAGAGGAGCTTCTGGTAGAAAAAGATGTGCTTAACAAGATGTGGATTTTGAGAAAGGTGCTCCACCCGCTCAGCACGGTTGAGAGTATGGAGTTTCTGCTCGGCAAATTGGTAGGGACCAAGAACAATCAAACATTTCTCGACATGATGAATAAATAATCGGATGGAAGACAAAAGGAAGGCCAGAAGATATCTTTTGGCCGGTGCGATAATTGGGGGAATAATAAGCCTTTCAATAACGCTGCTGATGGATACCTTCTACGCGGACGCATTTCAGGGAACATGGCGTGATGCGATTGCAAAGGATCTGAGTTCATGTTTCTCTCTGGATCCGCTGGCAAAAGGCATTCTGGTAAATGTTATCTTTGTCTTTGTCCTGGGTATTCTGACAGCCTTTGGTTCGGTGATGGGCTATATTTTCTCGTTTTTTTTATACAAACTCTTCAGTTTGCTGGCCATAGATGAAAAAGATAAAACTGGATGACGACGGTTACTGCTTTGTCTGCGGGAAAAGAAATGAGGCCGGGTTAAAACTTGATTTCAGGACGGAAGACGGCAGGACGGTTTCAGAGTTTATTTTACTGAAAATCCATCAGGGATATCAGGATATAGTACATGGTGGTATAATTTCCACGATACTCGACGAGGCTATGGTAAAGGCGGTTTTGTCACTTGGCATAGGAGCTGTTACCGCCGAAATGTCGGTCAGGTTCAAGAGTCCTTTGTTTGTCGGGGAAAAAGCGTTGGTAGAGGCGGAAATATTAACAATGAACAGCAGGCTTATCGAGACCTCGGCTAAAATAAAAAAGGCCAACAGAACGGTCATCGCGGAGGCCCGGGCCAAACTTTTAAGGAATGCCTAAAAAATCTTTTTTTTCAGTTTTTCTGAACTTTTTTGAAGAAAATCAAAAGTCGATTGTGTTCCTGCTCCTTCTTCTTTCGATTGTTGGAGCCGTGGTCGGCTATAGATACTATGAACATACCCGGGAAGACCCTGAGTTTTGCGCTTCCTGCCACCTGATGCAGGAGGCGTTTAAAACATGGCAGATGAGCAAACACAGGGATCTGCAGTGCCAGACGTGCCATGCGATGAGCTTGCTGGAACAGAACCGGTTGTTTGTTTCATTTGTTGTTCAGGGTGAAAAATCCATAAAGCAGGCGCATGGCAGGATCGAGCCGTGGAACGCGTGCAAGGGCTGCCATATCACAGAGGCCGCGCAGGGATCGATAACTTTAAGGAAATCCTACGGCCATGCCCAGCATGTTTTCATGCAGCGTATAAATTGCAGTAAATGTCACACAGGCGGAGGCAATCTTCATGCATTCGCCCCGAATGAAAAGGCGTGCTCCGGCTGTCATACCGACAAGATGATTCACGGGATGGGCATGGAGGGGCTTTCGTGTCTGAAATGCCATAGCTACGGAGAAAAAGTTCCGAAGATGACATCCAATGAACGATGTCTCACCTGCCATAAAAATTTGCCATTAGTCGGCACAATGTCGTCTCTGAAATGCTTTGATTGCCATCACCCGCATGGCAGGCTAAAGCCTTTGAGCCGGGACTGTCTGAAAATGTGCCATGGAAACGAAGCAAGGGTCGGTCAGCATGATCTCCATATGAAGAAGACAGACATGGAATGTCTCGACTGTCACAAGGCGCATAAATGGTCAGTCGGGAAAAAAGAAGCCAAAAACCTCTGCAACCGTTGCCACAAGCTGAAAGACCCAGCTACGTTTATCTATTAGATATCCTCTATTCGATTACGTAACTGATCTTAACGTCGATGTCCTTTCTCAATGAATGGTATACTGAACAGTATTTTTCCTGTGAAAGTGAGATCGCCCTCTCCATTTTTTTCTGCGTTATATTTTCGCCGCAGATGTGAATAACCATTTCCATGGATTTATAATACTGGGGCGGCGTGGGATTTCTTTCTCCGGAATAGTCGATTTTGAACTTTGTTACGGCAGCCCTCATCTTCTGCAGAAAGGACACCATGTCTATAGCAAGGCATCCCGCGACGCTCATCAGCAATGTCTCCGTGGGTGAACACCCCCATTGGAAGCTGGCATCATAATCGATCTCTTCGCCCCGTTGTGTTCTGCCGTGAAAAATTAACTCCTTCTCCCATGTCAACATGCCTTTGTTAACAGGCGGAATTTTTTCCTTATAGCCCTTTAATGATTCCTCTAATCCTTCAATAACACCTTTTTCAGAATTTGCCAATTTTTTCCTCCTGGATTATTTCGTGATTTCAGATATTATAACATACGAAGAAAGCCGCCCTGATCCGGAACCGGGTAGATGTACCACGCAGGAGTAATTCATTTGAGGATTGAGAAGGATTAAACGTCCGACCAGTAGAGACCCCGATACAGATTGTCCCAGATCATCAATGATAGATAAAAACTGCAAATCAGTTGAAAATATGAGCGAA
>JAYWMP010000241.1:0-6584 GCA_035873255.1 Nitrospirota bacterium | reverse complement strand
AGATTTTCATTGAATATAGACTCAAATTAAAATTCCCGGGTAGCTCAGCTGGCAGAGCAGGTGGCTGTTAACCACCCTGTCGGGGGTTCGAATCCCTCCCCGGGAGCCAAAATGAATAACTCGTCAGGCCGAAAACTCAATAAGGTAGCGAGTGTCCTGAAAGTACAGGTTAATAAAGCTATTCGTTCAGCTCCTCGGCACTTTCGATGATTTCATTTCTGATGTTTATGCCCATTTTTTCCGCCACCTTCCTATTAATTGTGAGGACAGTCTTTCTCGCGTAAACCCTTGCAGGGGGCCTGATATTTTCTTTATAAAACGACTTATTCGCAATCTCTCCCGCCTGTACCCCCAGGTAAAACGGGTCAATACTCAGAGACGCCAGGGCTCCCATCACCAGATATTTTTTTGAAAAGGTAAATATAGGCACTCTATTCTGAAACGAAAACAGAAGCATATAATTGACCGTCTCGGAATTTACAACAGTCGTATCAGGCAGCATCCAGAAGAGGTCTATTCCACCCTTCATACTATCTATGAGTAGCGGGACATCACGGGCCTCGTCCGCTTTTTTTATCACCAGTTCAATGCCCCTCGCGCCGGCCACCTTCAACGCCTCCTTTACAAACACACCCGTGTGTTTCGGATCATAAACAAGCCCTACCCGTTTTACTTCAGGAAACAGCTCCAGCATTGTATCGAGGTATTTTCCCGGTGATATGTACATAGACACACCAGATACGTTTTCCGGGGATAAAGAGAGGGCCCGCGAATCCGGCACCATTGTATAAACAACAGGCCGGTCCCTGATCTCCCGCGCCTGAGTAAAGGCGTCCATTCCGATTGCCAGAACCATATCAGGATTAATATCATGAACTTCTCTCTGAAGGTCCTGGTTCTTTATATCAGAGAGAAGTAATTCTCTTAACCTGCAATCACAGGAATGCTTAAATCCTGCCAAGGCCTCATTGTATGGTTTAATCTCCGCGCTTTTCAAAACTACTATTTCATGTGCTTCTGAAAAAGCACCTGGACATAACATAGCTATCAGCGCAACTATTGTCAGGAAAGTGCCTTTTTTGATAATGCGCCCCCACAAACTAATTTCTATAGACAGATTTTAGTATCCCCCAACCTTCAGCCCGTATCTTATATCCTGATCTACTAATTTCCCAAGTGTAGCATCAAAATAGATTTTTTTACAGTCAACACCATCAATATTTCCCTCACGCACGAATTTCATATACCTGCACCCGCCAAAGCATACAGGCAGATAAACGCAATCAAGACACTCCTCATTCTTCCAGCTATCAAGGTTATGAGAGAATCCATAATCACCCACCCCGGCATTCAGATCACCCACGCAGAACCTTTCCCTGCCGATAAATCCCGGACACTTGTAAATACTCCCGTCATAGTTCACAACCAGGCTATTCCTGAATTCTACCATACACACCGAGGGAATGATCTTTTGCGTCCGGTATCCCCGCCTTAATATCTCTTCTCTTAAAAATATCACCGCATCCAGAAGCCAGGGTTCATTTATTGTTTCGCAGCCTTCATGAAAATCTGGTGGTGCAAATTCAGCACTCTCTCTGGTGACGGGATTGAACATAATCCGCGGAATTTTCCCGGGCGTCAACCCCTCGCCTAACAGGTAATCGAGAAGGCCGGGAAATGCGGTATAGTTATCCTGTGTGTAATTTCCACCAATATCCACCTCTATCATGTCACAGACATCCTTAATGTTTTTGACAATTGTATCAAAGCTACCTTTCCCCGACCTGAAAGGCCTGAACACATCATGAATCTCTTTAGCGCCGTCAAGCGTAACACCGGCGCCCGTGAACCCAAAAGGTTTCAACCTCTCCACGATTTTCGGCAGAAGGAGCGTACCATTGGTAATAAGGGAAAAGCTGTAAGAAATCCCTTTGCGGTCTGAAAAAATCTTTATTCTCCCGGATATATATTCAATAAGCCCCGCGCTTAACAGCGGCTCTCCGCCGTAAAAGACGATTTCAATCTCTTCAAAAGGTGCTATATTTTTCTCTGGAAATCCACCTTCGCAACCTGTTATCAAGGTGGCAACAGGAAAGGAAGCATTAATTTTATCTTTTACAAAATCAACAAAAAGGTCTGCTGTCTCGAGAGTCATGTAAAATCCGCCTTTTCTGGTACCTTCAAAACAGTATGCGCATGCAAGGTTGCAGTCAAGGTTCAGGACAACAACGGCCCTGAATGTCCGGCTGATGGTATTAAGCTCTTCAATAACGCTTAGCATCCCGGTCTTCTCTTCGTCCACGTCATCCACAAGAAATCCGAGTCCAACCAATATCTCTTTTTCTTCTTCGGATATTGCGCCTTCCCTGATATCTTCAATCATGGATTCCTGCAGGAGAATAATAGACGCCTTTTTTGTCGAAAACAGGATGACTGAATCATGATCTTCCCTGTAAGGATAGATTTTACAGTATCTGGACAGACTCATTTTCCCCCATGCAAAAAAAAATGGGGAGAGCCCCCCCCATTACCGGTCCGGTCATCAAATTATTTGCGACTTATCGCACCAGTGCAACATTGTGCTTTTACTACATCTTTTTTGTCTACACCCCTGTCCAAAATAATAATCCGTGTCTTCATGCCCGATGTCCTCCCTTCCTTAATAAGCTTCTTCACCTCAAAGAGGTGTATAAGGCTCTCCGACTACTCAGCAGAAATATTGCAACATTTGTGCCAAAAAGATGAATTTTGTTGAAAAAACCTGTTTTTTAGGACCTTCTGATTAAAACTTGAGCCTGATGCCGCCTTCGACCCACCGCCCTGGATTCTTATATATGTCAGCCCAATACTGTGAACCATTGAGAATGTTACGCACGGTAAGGAATGCCTCCAGGCTGGTTGTATCGTTTTTGTAAATATTCCTGATAGCATTAAGGTCAAAAACAAAAGAACTGTATCTACCATTATCATCGGATTCCGCGTTCCACCATATATAGCGACCGGTCAACAGCGCCTTAAATGACTTTTCATCGTCATATTTAAGGCCGACATTATACGTATATTTTGAACATCTCTTCAATTCCTCGTCCGTATCAAGATCCCTTGGATCGACAAAGATGGCCCCTCCAAAAAGGGTTGAGTGATAAACAGACACGGTCCTGAATTCAACTTCAACCCCCTGTCTTCTCTGCCTGCCGGCATTGACTTTCGTCCATGAAAATACGGGATCTGTTATGTCTTCGTCCTTAATAACATCACTAAGGTCATGCCTGAAAAGAGAAAGCTTTAACCAGAGATATTTCAGTCCACTCGTCTCGGCGCCCAGCTGATAAGACCATATCTTTTCATCCTTCAGGTCAGGATTGGATTTATAACCAAAGATCTCACTGTCTGCCGATGTATAACCTAGCGGAGGCATATTGAAACCCCTTGCGATGTAGCCCCTTAACAAAAGGTTACGGGAAACACCATACGTAACTCCGATGCTCGGACTCACAAAATCGCCACTTATGTTTGTATGGTCAAATCTTATACCTGGTGTTATGGATAGCCTGTCTAATATAATTGTATCATTCACATAAAGCGCAAACCGCCTTAATTCCGGTTCGCCGCTCGAAATACTGTCCGCCTTTAATTTTCCCTGACTGTAATCCGTCCCAAAAACTATATCATGTCTTCCGTGTTTCCATGTAAGCTTTGCGCTGGCGCCATACAACTTGTCTCTTCTGGTATCGCTGAAAAGCTCATCACCCGTGCTTAATTGGTCAATATAGTAACTGTCAAGCCTGGGTAATTCCCACACGGAAACATTCATATCAACTTCTTTGTTCAGGGATGTACTGAAAGAAAGATTCAACAGGAGATCTTTAAATTTATTTCCATAATAAATATCGTAATCCCTGTCATCACCGTCGCCTCTTTCCCCTTTTTTATACAGAAAAGAGAGTGCGACATTTGTATCATCCGAAAAATCATACTTAAGAGTTGAATAAAAGTTTTTTATCGAGACATCAAAACTCGGCCTCAGGCCGTCTGACCGAAGCTTGCCGGCGTAAAGATAAAATCCAAAACCGTTCTTTCCGCCGTACACCTCGGCGCCCAGGTCTCTCGAGCCGCGCTTTGCGTAAGACGCATAAACCGTGCCTCCTGTCCCGTCATCCTCGCTGAAAGACTTTGTGATAACGTTCACAACTCCCCCAAGTGACGATCCCCAGGCTGAAGACGCCGGTCCCTTGATGACCTCAATCTTCTGAATAATCTGCGCGGGTATGGTGGAGATATCCGCTACATTATCAGAGAGATTGTTGATAGATATTCCGTCTATCAGGACAGTAACATGCGTAAAATCCGAACCCTGGACCAGGGCCCATGCTATAGTTCCGGGTCCGCCATCAAATCCCACCTGCACGCCGGTAACAGTATAAAGCACATCCGCAAGCGTATGCGCATTCATCAATTCTATATCATCCGCCGTGATAACAGAGACATTCCCGGCAACCCGCGAAATGGACTTCAGGCTCCTCGTGGCGGAAATCACCACAAGCTCCTCTTTGGTAAAGTACATAGTAAGAAATTCTTTCTCTTCTTCGGACTGGGCAAGGACGGGAGAGGTAAAGAAAGATATCGAGAGAAAAAGAAGCAGGGAAAAAGGAATTATTTTACCAGACATGATGTCCTCCAATAAGCTTTTATCACATTTCACCCAAAAGCCAGACTTTTCAGGCGCTAATTCGTTGTTTAATCTGATTTAACTGGTAACTCCAAGCATCCTTTTATACATAAACACCATTAATAAAGTCAAATGAAAAAAATCCAGCCGGGATGGAGAGAATACAGGACCGGCAGTTCCTGTAAAATTTACAGCAAATGATAATAAACATATAAACATTACACCCATTTCACCGGCGCATCTGAAGCAGCCCTCACCCGACGACTGAACCAGTGTCTGTTTATAAACTGCTATTTTTTATTTCCGTCATGTCCGAACCCTGACCAACAATCGATCCCGTGCTCCACACCTCTGTCGTTCGCGGTCTATTCAGCGGGTCGCGTCGACCGGCTTAAGAACTGCCGGAATGACAGATAAAGAGGCTGAGGTTATGGACAGACACTAACTATCTTTTTTGATGTTATATACGATATACTAATCAGTTCACTTGAACAAATTATAATTTCAGAAAAAGAGAGAGATATGGAAAACAAAAAAACATTTAGTGATCTTGGACTTTCAGCGAAAGTATTGCAGGCGATTAACAAAAAGGGGTTTGAAGAGCCAACGGCGATTCAATCCATGACTATACCAGTAATGCTGAGGGATGATACTAATATTATCGCTCAGGCCCAGACAGGCACCGGCAAAACAGCGGCATTCGGATTACCACTGATAGAAATGATTAAAGCGGATTCCAAAACGGTCCAGGCGCTGATCCTGGTTCCTACACGGGAACTGGCCATTCAGGTATCGGAAGAAATCAATTCGCTCAAAGGCGCAAAGGACATCAAAACAGTGCCGATATATGGAGGTCAATCCATTGATGAACAGTTACGCAGACTGAAAAAAGGAGTGCATATTGTAGTCGGGTCTCCGGGCAGGGTAATTGATCATCTTCATAGAAAAACGCTAAAGCTGGGAAATATTCAGCACCTGATACTTGATGAAGCTGATGAGATGCTTAATATGGGCTTCATAGAAGATATGGAAGAAATAATGAAGCATACAAATCCCGACAAAAGAACGCTGTTGTTTTCCGCGACAATGCCGCGAAAGATAAAAGACCTTGCGCGCAAATACATGGACGGGTATGAACTTCTCGCGGTTAAAAAAGAGGCGCTGACATCTAACCTGACGGAGCAGATATACTTTGAGGTAAAAGCCTCTGACAAATTCGAGGCGTTATGCAGAATAATTGATATTAAAGATGATTTTTACGGCCTGGTTTTCTGCAGAACAAAGAGTGACGTTGATTCCGTTGCAACTCATTTAAAAGATAGAGGATATGACGCGGATGCTATTCATGGAGATATATCCCAGGCGCAAAGAGAAAAAACCCTGACTAAATTCAGGAAACAGAAAATCAATATTCTTGTAGCAACGGACGTTGCCGCGCGCGGAATTGATGTCAACAACCTCACCCATGTTATCAACTATGCGCTGCCTCAGGATCCAGAATCCTATGTTCACCGTATAGGCCGGACTGGAAGGGCCGGGCATGAGGGCACAGCAATTACATTTATTACTCCCAGCGAGTACAAGCAACTGATGTTCATACAGCGGGTCGCCAAGACGGACATAAAGAAATCCATGGTGCCAAAGGTAAAAGATATTATCAACGCCAAAAAGAAAAAGATAAACGGTGACCTGACCGCTATTCTTGAGGATGAACTGGATACAACATATTTAAACTGGGCCAAGAAATTGATTGAGGACAATAATCCGACGGAGATTTTAGCTGCTGTACTTAACTATTGTTTCGAAGAAGACCTCAATCCTGATGCCTATGGTGAAATACAGGAGGTCGGCGCAAAGGGTAAGCAACTTGATCAACAGGGTAAAACAAGACTTTTTGTCGCGCTTGGTAAGAAAG
>JAYWMP010000237.1:0-7709 GCA_035873255.1 Nitrospirota bacterium | reverse complement strand
GCCGGATTTAACGGAATGTAATATTATTTAATTGAGAGGTAGAGCATTATGGATTATGACGAGAGTGTTGAAAAAGAGATTTCAGATGTAGAGAGCGCGGATAAAACCGGGGAAGGTGATGAAAATTTCGCTGATTTGCTGGAGAAGAGCGATAATCTCAATACGAGGCTATCACCGGGGCAGAAGGTCAGGGCCAAAGTAATCAGTATATCGGGAGATGTTGTCTATATCGACCTGGGAGGGAAAAGCGAAGGGGCGGTAAATCTGAGTGAATTTACAGATGAAGACGGCACCGTTAATGTAAAGGAAGGCGATGATATCGAGGCTGTTTTTCAGTCGGTTAAGGACGGAATCAGGATGCTGACAACCCTCAGTAACGGCTATCCTTTAATTAAACTCAATGCCATATATGACGCCTATAACGCGGGGTTGCCGGTAGACGGAGAGGTGAGGCGTGAACTTAAAGGTGGGTTTGAAATATCGGTTGGTGGAGTGAGATGTTTCTGCCCATTTTCTCATATAGATCTGAAAGGTGGCCGTGAAGGCGGTATTTATCTCGGACGGACATTTCCCTTTAAGGTGCTGGAATATGAAAATAACGGTCGTAATATTATAGTTTCCAGGCGGGTCCTTCTTGAACAGGAGAAACGCGCCCTGGTTGAAAAGCTGAAGGAGACCCTCCATACCGGGATGGAGCTGACAGGAACGGTCACCTCTATCCAGAAATTCGGGGCTTTTGTTGATATCGGAGGAATTGAGGCGCTTATCCCCGCGAGTGAAATTTCCTGGATCAGGACGGTGAACCCGGGTGATGTACTGGCTGTTGGCCAGGAGGTCCTGGCGAAGGTGATAAACCTGGACTGGGACAATAACCGGTTGACCCTCAGCACTAAAGCGCTGCAGCCGGACCCCTGGAGCAATGTTGGAGACAGATATCAGGTTGACAGCCGGGTAAAGGGAACGATCGTCCGCCTTACCGGTTTTGGCGCTTTTGTGAATCTCGAACCAGGTATCGACGGACTGATTCATATATCGAACCTTGGCGCGGGCAGGCATATAAATCATCCCAAAGAGGTGGTTGAGGTTGGCCAGGAGGTTGAAGTCTATGTGCGGGAGGTTGATTCAGGGAAGAGAAAGATATCCCTGTCAATACAACCCAAAATTGATCCGGTAAAGATTGTCCTGCCGGCGATAGGCGAGCTTTTTGACGGTACTGTTGAGAAGGTCATGCCGTATGGTATTTTTATGAAGATTGCTGATGGTCTGTCCGGACTTATACCGAATTCCGAGATGGGAACTCCCGGCGGGACCGACCACAAGAGCATGTTTCCTCCCGGAACGGAAATGAAGGTTGTCGTTATTGAAGTGGATACCAAAAACAGCAAGGTGCGTCTGAGCAAGAAGGCTGTTAAGGAGAAAGAGGCGCGGGAGGATTATGATAAATATGTTAATTCCGGGAGCAGGGCCGATGGGTCGACGGGAGGTTTCGGCAGTCTGGGGGAAATACTCAAGGCAAAGCTTGAAGAAAAGAAACTGACCGGCTAATCCTGGTAGCCAGTCAGTTTTATAATAGTTTCCGGAACTATCATCAGGGGATTTTATAAACAACTGAATTATATCTTTCCCTGGAATTACCCGATCTGTTCCAGCGTTACTTTCACCTGAATGCGTCTGTCGTCCCGTAAAACGCCTAATGTCACCTCGTCACCGACATGATACCTGTCAAATTCGTTCTGGAGATCGTCATATGTGCTTATTGGCGTATCGTTCACCTTTTCGATAATATCTCCGAGGATTATTCTGTCGTCTATTATTTGAGTTTTCCTGAGGCCTGCGGCCTCGGCTGTGCTCCCCGGCAGTATTTTAATTATCAGTACACCCTTAATACCCAGTCGTTTGGCAATTCGGTCATTCGCTATTGTCACTCCCAGTCCCGGCTGGATTACCTTGCCGTACCTTATGATCTCCGGCACCACCCGGTTAATGACATCTACTGGAACGGCGAACCCGATTCCGGCGCTGGCCCCTGTAGGGCTGTAAATGGCGGTGTTTACCCCGATCAGCCTGCCCGCGCTGTCAAGCAGCGGTCCCCCGGAATTTCCGGGATTTATCGCTGCGTCGGTCTGTATGACCCCCTGGATGGTCCTGCCGGTGACGGACTTGATCCCGCGCTCCAGGGCGCTGACTATGCCGGATGTGATCGTCTGGTCGAGTCCGAACGGATTACCGATGGCGAAAACCTTCTGGCCGACCAGAAGGTTCCCGGATTCTCCGATGAGGATCGGTTTTAATATTTCAGGTGGAGCCGATATTTTCAGTACGGCAATATCCTTGTCCGGCGACGCCCCGATCAGAATCCCCTTCCAGGTGGAATGGTCCGCCAGTGTGACTTCCACCCGGTTGGCGTCTTCGATAACATGATAATTGGTGACGATACGGCCTTTCCTGTCCCAGATAAACCCTGAACCGGTGCCCTGCGGGATTTCGTAAACATTGAGACTGAACAGGCTTCGGCGGAGTTCAGTGCTGGTTATATAGACCACGGACGCGGAGGTGGCCCGGAATAATTCAATGGTGTTCTTTTCGTCTTCGGCCAGGTCGCCCCTGGCGGTTACCGGCCTGGGCCTGGCATCCGGGTCCAGGGGTCTTTCCGGACTTAAGAATAACCACCATATGCCTGCCAGGACAAGCAGTGCGGCCAGACCAGGGAGGATTCCCCAACGGCCTGCCGGGTGATGTTGACGGGTCCGGTTTATCATCGCACTCCAAACTCCAGCATCTTTTCCTTTATCTCTTTTATCCTGTCCCTGATCAGCGCGGCCCGTTCGAATTCGAGGTTCTTTGCGGCCTCTTTCATCTCATCCCCAAGTTTTTTTAAAGCGCTGTCATCAACGGAATATTCTTCATTTTCTTCAGCGGCGTAAGAAACCGTCCAGTAGTCTGCTTCGTAAATCGAGCCTGCAATGTCCTTGATATTGCTTTTGATGGTTTCCGGCGTGATCTTCATCTTCCTGTTGTATTCTTTCTGGATGCGTCTTCTTCTTCCGGTCTCGTCTAGGGCCTTTTTCATGGAGCCTGTAATCGAATCGGCATAGAATATGACCGTCCCGTTTACATTTCTCGCGGCCCTGCCGGTTGTCTGTATCAGGGACCTCTCAGACCGGAGGAAACCCTCTTTGTCCGCATCCAGGATTGCGACAAGCGAGACTTCCGGAAGGTCGAGCCCCTCGCGCAGGAGGTTAACGCCTATGAGGACATCGAATTTGCCGAGCCTCAGGTCCCTGATTATCCCGATGCGTTCGAGTGTCTCGATGCCGGAATGGAGATACCTGGCCCTGATGCCGAGCTTTGTGTAGTAATCAGTCAGGTCTTCCGCCATCTTCTTGGTCAATGTCGTGACAAGCACCCTTTCGTCTATTTCCATCCTCTTTCTTATTTCCGCGAGGAGGTCGTCAACCTGTCCTGAAACTTTACGCACATAAGGCTTTGGATCGAGCAGTCCTGTCGGACGGATTATCTGCTCGACTACCTTCCCCCTGGATTTTTCTATCTCATACGGGCCCGGGGTTGCCGAGACGTAGATTGCTTTGACGACTTTTTTCTCGAATTCGTCAAATTTCAGCGGCCTGTTGTCGAGCGCGGAAGGAAGTCTGAAGCCGAAATTTATAAGGTTCTGCTTCCTTGAACGGTCCCCTTCATACATTCCCCTGATCTGCGGCATGGTGGCGTGAGATTCATCATTTACTATAAGAAAGTCCCCGGGGAAGTAATCGATCAATGTATATGGGGCCTCACCCTGCGCCCTTCCGCTCAGGTGTCTTGAATAGTTTTCGATGCCGTGGCAGAATTTGAATTCCTTCAGCATCTCCATGTCAAAGCGTGTCCTCTCCTCGATCCTGCGCGCTTCGGCTACCTTGCCCTGCTTCAGGAAATTTTCAACGGATTCCTTCATCTCATGTTCGATTTTTTTCAGCGCGGTTTCGATGCGGTCTCCAGGTGTCAGCCAGTGGCTGTTCGGGAAGAGGGCGATCTTCTCGATTCTCCTTATCCTGTTACCGGTCAAGGGGTCTGTTTCATACAGGGATTCCACGGTATCGCCGAAGAATTCGATGCGTATCACCTTGTTAAGGGCAAAAGAAGGATACACTTCAACTATGTCGCCCCTTACCCTGAAAGTGCCTCTCCTGAATTCAGTATCAGACCTTGTATACTGTATTTCGATAAGCCGCTCTAAAAAATCATCCCGTTCCGACTGCATGTTCTCTTCTATCAGCAGATGCAGGTCAATATAATCCCGGGGAGAGCCGATGCCGTATATACATGAGACGGATGCAACGACGATAACGTCGGTCCGCTCCAGCACGGCCCGTGTGGCGGAATGCCTTAACCTGTCGATGTCATCGTTTATCATGGCGTCTTTCTCTATGTAGGTGTCAGTCGCCGGCAGGTATGCCTCGGGCTGATAGTAGTCATAGTAGCTGACAAAAAACTCGACCGCGTTCACAGGAAATAGTTCCCTGAATTCTCCGTACAGTTGCGCCGCAAGTGTCTTGTTATGGGCTATGACAAGCGTCGGGATGTTTATTTCCGCTATAACATTCGCTATAGTGAACGTCTTGCCCGACCCTGTTACTCCGAGCAGGACCTGATGCTTCCGCCCACCGGCCAGCCCCTTTATGAGTTTATCTATCGCAGCGGGCTGATCGCCCCTGGGCATGAAATCCGTTGTAAGCTTGAAGTTCGACATGAGAGGTATTATTTTAAAGCGTCGGGGCTACCTTAATAAAGGGCTTTTGAACAGTTCATTGCGCTGGGCCGATCTCACTGTGTTTTCGAGCAGCATGGCGAGCGTGACAGGGCCGACGCCTCCGGGGACCGGGGTGAGCAATGAGGCCTTTTTCGAGACTGTTTTGAAATCAACATCGCCGCATATACCGCCGTCTTCAAGTATGTTTACTCCGATGTCGACCACAACGGCCCCTTTCTTTACCATATTGCCCCTGATGAGTCCGCGCCTGCCTGTTGCGCTGCAGAGAATGTCCGCCTGCTTTGTAATGTCGCCGAGGTTTTTTGTCTCCCTGTGGCATATTGTGACGGTCGCCTCTTTTACCAGAAACATGGAGGAGAGTGGCTTGCCGACGGCGAGACTCTTTCCTATGATGACGGCATGCTTTCCCTTGATCTCGACATTATGGTGTTCGAGCAGTCTTATCACTCCAAAAGGCGTGCATGGCAGAAAACTCCATATTGAAGGTACGAACCTTAGTTGCTGGTACATGTTCAGATGGTTACCATTAAAAAGCTGGAATGTGGATTCATCCGCGGCCAGCCTGCCGACGGATATCGCACCGAGTCCGTCAATATCTTTTTCCGGCACGATGGAGTTGATGATCCTTCTAGCGTTGATATGTTCCGGAAGCGGCATTAATATCAGAAGACCGTTGATACGTTCATCCATGTTTATTGAATGGACAATGTTAAGTATTTCGTTTACAGTTACGGTATCGGGGAGTCTGAACTCGTAGGCTGTTATCCCTGTCTTCCCGCATTTACTCAGGATCGCCTGAAAATACTGGGCTGATGCCGGGTTATTGCCGACGAGCAGTACAGCCAGGCCTACGTCGATCCCGATTTTATTCAGGTGCTCTACCTCTGTTTTAACGTCCGCCTTGATCTCTTTCGCCAGTTTTTTCCCGTCCAGAATATTATTCAACCGGTACCTCCAGTGGATTAATTGTTTATCTGATCAAAAAAGAGACAAATCTCTTCGTATCCGCAAGGGTTCCCAAAACAACGTCTGCCCCGGCGTCCGAAAGGGCGTCAAATGAGTATGGTCCCGTTGCCACGGCTATGCTGAGCGCGCCGTAAGGCTTTGAACACCTGATGTCCATGGGGGTATCGCCGATAACAACGCAATCACTGTAGCTGATCCGGTGGGAGTGCTGTTTATGAAATTTGTCAACCGCTATCGGCAGGAGGTTGTTGCGGTTTTCATCGTCGTCTCCGAACGCGCCGATTTTGAAATATGAGTCCAGGCCGAAATGCTCAAGCTTGATTCCGGCGCCTTCCGCTATATTTCCCGTGAGCAGGCCCAGTGTTAACCCTTCGTCCTGCCTGAGTATTTCGAGGGCCTCCCTGACCCCGGCCTTGATATGGCCTCTATCGTTGTTTATATTGTGTCTTAAATGTTTTATGTAGGTTTTGCAGAAACCGGGAATGACCTCATCCGAATACTCGATGCCGTGCATGTTTATACCCTCCCTGATTATTCCCAGGTCTGTTTTGCCGGCCATGCTTATGTTTTTGAAGGCGTCGCTGATTGAGAACATCTCCTCAAACGCAATGTCTAATGACTTTGTGCCCGCGCCTCCTGAATCTATAAGCGTGCAGTCGATGTCAAACAGTATAAACTTCATATTTTTAAGATAGCCATTAGAGAGACCGCAAGTCAACCTTTCCCCTGTTGCGGCATAAACCGATTCTGCCTTTCCAAACAAACCCGGCTACTCAAATTCTTCATCTCTGAACGCAGGTTCCCCTGCGTTGCACTTTGAGTTTACGTGATATGCTGCCCCTTCATATTCTATTCTTGAGTGTCTTGCCATGTAGTGACTTTAGGCTCTTCAGGATAATTTGTGGGTAAGAAAAGAAAGAATAAGGCAGAAAAGAGAATGAAACAGGAGGAGTAAAAGTAGCGCATCCTGCTCCGACTCTGGCAAGATGGAAGTTCGAGACAACCATCAAACAGAGCAAAGGAGGCAGGATGCAAATTAAGAGTATCCTGAACCGGGTACAGAAAATCAAGTCATTTGTATACGGAACGGTGAGATGGATAGAGGGAGCTGAAGAACCAACTATTGGAATTGAGGTTCGCAGGCGGGCAAACAGTCGTTGTGAATGTAGCGTATGTGGACGTCGATGTCCGGGATATGATAGATTGCCGGAGAAAAAGTTTGAATTTATACCTTTTTGGGGCATCAAGGTATTTTTTCTCTATGCGCCGCATCGAGAGCAATGCCCTTGCTGTGGAGTAAAGGTGGAGCGAATGCCCTGGGTGACCGGGAAGCATCGACTAACTGATACCTACGCATGGTTTCTTGCAGGATGGGCCAAACGTCTTAGCTGGAAAGAGGTAGCCGAAGCTTTTCATACCACATGGGATCATGTGTTTCATTCAGTGGAGATGGCGGTGCTCTGGGGGCGCAAACATATGGATACATTCACCGAGGGTCTTGATCTTTGCAGGACCTATGTCTATGATAGAAAGGAGGTGGATTCAGAAGGCGCTTAAATACTTTAACCGGAAGACCGGTTGTAAACGCTTTTACTGTTCAGCGCATGTTAGCCTTTTTTGGTCTTGGGGCAGGTGTACCGTACAACATCCCCTCAGCACTTATATCCTCATCAATCTCGGGCCAATGTATCCCCTGACCATCTCCGATAATTTCATAATGTGCCCGCTGCTCAGGTGTAGCCTCTGATAATCTCCATGACCATGCAAGAGGAACGCTAATTGTTCGTCCATCAACCAGATACGCTGTAATTGTGTCTTCAGTAACACCCACATCTTTAATTTTAATCTCTTGGAGTTTAGCCGCAGTGTTCATACCATGCCTCCGCTATTATGTCTCTCTTGTTATAAATAATCTCTCGAATAGTATTCAACTCCTTTGGTGAAAAGCCGCTATTCTTGCATAAAGCAATCGGCT
>JAYWMP010000104.1:0-3172 GCA_035873255.1 Nitrospirota bacterium | reverse complement strand
ATATTCCCGACCATTCTGCTGGGGATGCATTCTCTGTCATATATGAAGGGACGGAGAGGAAGGATGAAGGTTTAAATATCCAGAGGAAAAGGATGTGAAAACTGTACGGAGTGTTAAGGGAAACAGGCAAAATCCGGGGATGATTGATGACGACTAAAAAAAACTTGTATGACCATTTATTTAATATTGATTTCAGGAGATATTTTGAAATCCTGATCAGACAGAAAAAGTTTGTTCTGGTCTTCTGTCTTTCCGCGGTCCTGGCGTCTCTTGCATTTACTTATCTGTTTTCGGAGAAATATCAGGCCGGGATTACTATATACTACCGGCCATTGGAATCGAGTCTGATGAGGATGAAGGATACCTCGGCATTCGGTGCTCCGGCCCCCGCGCCGCCGTTTAAGGTCATTGTGCAGACGCTGCGTGATATCATCAGGAGTGAGGCAGTCCTCAGGCCGGTAGTTGAATCACTGCGGCTTGACAGAAAACCCGAAATTAATTATTCATCCTGGTATGAGCGCTGGTATCATTCAGTAAAGGACTTTGTTACCGAATACTCGATGAAGTTATGGATGATATTGAAGTATGGCCGGATAATCGAAGGAGACCCCGCGTCCGAGGCCGTTGCAAAACTGAGAAAGAATATGTACATCCACGCAACAAAGGATTCCTATGTTTATGTTATCACCGTCAAGGACAATTTCCCGAAAAGGGCGGCAGACATAATTGACAGCGTAGGGCTTGGTTTGGTCAAGTGGCTGAGTGAGCAGGATCTGAATCCGGCCGAACAAAGACTGGAGCGGTTAAGTGGCCAGCTTATTGAAAAGGAAAATAAAATTGCTTTATTCAGGGACGAAAAAGAGAACCTGATGAAAAGGAATGATATCGTCTCGATATCCGAGGAGACTTCCAGGGGGGTGAAAAGTCTTTATGATATCGAGCAGTCTTATATTAAGCTAAATGCCGGGATAGTGGAAAAACAGAAAAAGATTGCAGGGCTGGATCTTGAGATAAAAAAGAAATCAAATGGTTATCCTAATCCTGACGATTTAAGGAGGATGGAATCGGAAAAGCTTTTCGATGAGATAGCATTGGAAGGAATGGCGGCGAAGATGGAGTCCCTGCGGGCTTCGATTGATAATCTCAAGAGCAGGCTGCGGCAGATGCTCCCCATACAGAAAAAGATCGAGGAACTTAATATGAAGATAGATGCCGAGTCGCGCGAATACTTACACCTGAAGGATCTTTATCTTGAGTCCCTGGCCCAGGCGACCACGAGTGACAGTGAAGTCAAAATTATGCATCTGGCCGAAATTCCAACCGAGCCCGTACAGCCGATTAAAATCTATCATGTAGGGTTGACGGCGATTCTGAGCCTGTTTTTTTCAACAGGCCTTGTATATGTCCTTGCCTTTTTTAACATCAGACTGTTCTTTTCGTCGGACGGATTGAAAGGCCGGGGCGACTCATAGGAAATGCAGATGGAAAGCGATAATAAGAATTTGAATAACCGTAGTGATGGTCCGGCTTCCGGCGTCCATGATCCGAATGCCCCGAAAAAAAGGCGAAGACAATTAACCCCGGTTGTGCGATACCTGGCCATAGCATCATGGGGAGTAGCCCTTGCAGGATTTGTCTCTTATTTTTTGAGGAAGATAGGGTATTAATACATGAAATCCGGTAACGGGCGTACGATAATTCTTGGAGCCGGTCTGGCCGGTTTGAGCGCAGCTTACCATGGCGGCGGAACGGTTTACGAGGGGAGCGACAGGTTTGGCGGAACATGTATATCGCCAAGGATAAACGGCTATACTTTTGATCTCGGAATACACGTGTTGCATACCAGGGACGAATATGTTATCGGGTTATTGCGGGACATTCTGAAAATAAATCTTGTGGACAGGAAGAGGTCGGCGCGGCTTTATTCGTTTGACAGACTGACCAGATATCCTATCCAGGCTAATACCTTTGGATTACCGGCGCCTATAGTAAAAGACTGCCTTGTGTCATTCATCGAGACGTACTGCGAGAGAAAGAGAAACGGGAAGCAGAGGTGTGACAATTATGAGAAATGGCTGGTTGCGGCTTTTGGCAGAGGCATTGCCGAACATTTTATGATCCCTTATTCTGAAAAATTCTGGACCGTGCATCCCAGGAATATGACTACTGACTGGTTGGACGTAAGAATCCCCATGCCCGCCCTCCATGAGGTTGTTGAAGGAGCATTAACCGACCAGACGAGAGAATTCGGTCCCAATGCGATATTCAGATATCCGTTGAGAAACGGTATTTCGGCGATTCCAGGCGCGTTTGTTAGAAACGGAGTAAAAGTCAGCCTGAATAAAAAGGCGGTTAAAATCGATATAAAGAAAAAGGAGATAGAGTTCGCTGACGGTACGCGCCAGAATTACGATGTTCTTATCTCGACGATCCCCCTGCCTGAGTTAGTTAATATTGCGAATGTTCCAGCGGCTGTTTCGCAAGCCGCCGGGCGGCTGAAATACAATTCGATATTATGTGTAAACCTCGGGATTGATAAGGCCAATATAAACACCAATCACTGGATATACTATCCCGAGAAGAAATATTCCTTTTTCAGAATCAGTTTTTTAAAGAATTTTTCCTCAACAATGGCGCCCGCTGCCAGGAGTTCGATAACAGCCGAAATCGCCTATTCAGGTAAGAAGAAGATCGACAGGGATGAAATAGCGGGTGATGTCATAAAAGATCTTGTCAGCGCAAAGATTTTAACTAAAAAAGATAAGGTTGAATTAGCAGACATAAGAGACATTCCTTACGGCTATGTTATATACAACAGGGAGAGGGCAGGGAACCTGCGCAAGATCAGGAGTTTTTTCAGGAAAAATGCGGTTGTTCTCGCCGGCAGGTACGGGAACTGGGACTATCAGTGGATGGATGACGCCATCCTGGACGGCAAAAAAGCGGCCGGGGAAGCAGCCGACCGGTATCTTTCGGATAAAGGCGGGTCTGTTAAAAAATGAATAAATTTTTGGTTTCCGATCCGGGATCCGCCCGGTGTAAAATTTGCGGACTGCCGGAGGAAGCTCCTTTCATGGAGATTGAGTCCCGTTATGCGGATATCCGTACCAGGAGCTACAAGAATTACCAGTGCAGGAATTGTGGGCTGATTTATGTATATCCGGACCCTGAA
>JAYWMP010000074.1:0-10245 GCA_035873255.1 Nitrospirota bacterium | reverse complement strand
AAAATAATATCGACGATTTTTTACAGACGACGACCAACTGGGCGTTTACCGGAGACGCCAGATTCAGGAAGATATATCGTGAAAGGCTGGCGGCTGTATATAAAAGTTTCGGGGACGTAAATACCTTCCTTGAACAGAAGGATGAGATCAACGCGATAGGGGATGAATTCCAGCAGGTACTGGAGTATACAAAAATCGTGATGGATTACCGGAATCCCGTTGGGGACCCCGATGTGCTGAATTATCTCAGACTGCTTGAGGTTACGGGCAAAGACGTTATTGGAAAGATCAGCCAGATGCATAAACGGTCGATACAAACCGTGATAAATATAACCAGGCGAGGCGAGGAGATTAAAAAAGAGATGATGTATTATCTTCTTCTCCTGATAGTCTTC
The DNA here is from genome assembly GCA_035873255.1 of Nitrospirota bacterium. Classification (GTDB taxonomy): domain Bacteria; phylum Nitrospirota; class Thermodesulfovibrionia; order Thermodesulfovibrionales; family UBA6898; genus JAJRYC01. The sequence goes on along the minus strand of JAYWMP010000074.1, from coordinate 9,850 downwards.
AGCTCCCTGATGGCCATGTTTCTGATAATAAGAATACGGGTAACGATAGCCCGGCCTTTCAATGAACTCATGGAGGCGACGGAAAGAATAAGCAGGGGAGAACTCTCCTACAGGATAAATATGGAGCGCAAGGACGAATTCGGGATCATCGCGGAAAGATTTGACGGCATGGTTGCCGAACTTGAGCTTTCAAACAGGAAAATCAGTCTTAAGCTTGACGAGACGGAGCTGTTTCTGGATGCCGCTAATATTGCCGGCGCAACACTTGATTTAAGGGACGCCCTTATATTGATCGCCGATACAATAGCATACAGACTTCAATATGACAGCTGCGCCATTTATATGCTCAGACCTGATATAAACGCCTTCTGTCTTGAGGCCTCAAACAAGACCGATGAGATTGTGGAGGACACATGTCTTTCCGTGGAAAACGGTGTTGCGAAAGAGATCGTCGGGACCCTGAACCATGTGATGATAGAGGACACCAAAAAGTATAAAGGCGCGGACCTGAAGCTGATAGTTGAGTACAGGTCGGTACTCGCCGTTCCGATAATCCGTGACAACGCCTGTGCCGGCATCATCATCGTCAGGAATAAGTCCCCCCATCTTTTTTCAGACGATGAGGTGAACGCCCTCAAGATCCTCGCGCACACAATAGGTTCAGTAACAAGAAACGCGGAGCTTTTTTTCTCGACAAACAACCAGCTTCAGAAGCTTAAGGTCCTGTATGAACTGAGCAAGGCCGTGACGTCGGTTCTCAGCCTGGATAAACTGTTAAGAAAGATAGCTGAAGAGATATCAAGGCTTCTTTCGGCGCGTGGGTGTGTTATCCGGCTGCTCGAAAATGACAGGCTCAGGATTAAATCCCATTACGGACTTCCTGAAGCCATTAACCAGGAAGCGGAAATTTCGCTTGGAGAAGGAATAGCCGGCTGGGTGGCTGAAAATGGCGAGCCGTTATTTATTGAAGATGTATCCCGTATGCCCGCTGACATGAAGGCCCCGGTGATAGACGTGAAATCGGCAATATGTGTGCCGCTGAAGGTCGGTAAAGAGATTATAGGAACTCTCGGCCTCTATGACAAATATGATGACGGAAGCCTTGTGCCGTTTAATGTTGATGACCTGAATACGGTCGAGGGATTTGCCTCGATATCGGCAATTGCAATTGACAAGGCGAAGATATATGAGAATGAGGTTTACAGGGAGAAAAAGGCAAGCGAAGAAAAAAAGAGGTTGGACATTCTCTTTAACAGTGTCCAGGGCGGTATTATCACACTGGATAAAAAATTCAATATAACCTCCTCGAATAAATATATTGAGGACTGGATAAACATTCCCAGCGGAGAGCTTGTGGGGCGTAACTGCCTGGATATTTTTCATGACAAAACCGGAATCTGTCCTCATTGCGCGGCAAAAATAACTCTGGAGACCGGCGAGATCAATTCAATAATGCAGTCAAAAGGGATGAATTATGCAGAACTTACCGCTTACCCGATAAGAGGCGAGGCCGGCGAAGTCATAGAATGCGTAGTCTTTATTATGGATATAACAGAGAGGGTGCTTTACCAGGAAGAGACCCTCAGCCTCTACAGGGAAGTAATAGAGACAAAGGAATACCTGGAAAGCATTATTAATAATTCCGCCGATGCCATTGTGACTACTGATACCGATGCGAAAATCACCTCCTGGAACCGTGGGGCCGAAAAGATTTTCGGTTTTACCGAGGCGGAGGCCATCGGCAGGTTCTTGCCCTTTGTGCCTGACTTTCTCCTGGATAAGGAAAGGGAATATATAGAAAAGATAAGGCAGGGCGAGGAACTGAAGGATATAGAGACCCTGAGGCAGAAAAAAAATGGCATGATTATAGAAGTAAGTCTTACGCTTTCTCCTATCAAGGACGCCGCTGGAGAGGTCATCGGCATAAGCGGGATATCCCGGGACATATCCGAAAAGAAGCGCGTTGAAAAGGAATTAATAAGGCGTAACCAGGAACTGTCGAGGCTCTTCTTTATAAGCTCCGCGATGAGGGGCACGCTGGAACTTGACAAGCTGCTCAGGATGGTGCTTACGGCCGTGACAATGAGCGACGGAATGGACTTCAACCGGGCGATACTCTTTCTTGTGGATGAAGAGAAAAATGTATTAAAGGGCGCGATGGGTGTTGGACCGTCAAGCCCCGAGGAGGCGTGGGAGATATGGGATGAGATCTCCGTCAAGCAGAAGACCCTGGGAGATTTAATGCAGGAGATAATTTCAAACCCCATCAGGAAGGATTCATTTCTGGACAAACTGTCCCTGGGGATAGAGATAACCCTTGAAGACGATACCATAATAACGAGGGCCGTTAAGGGAAAAAGGTCTTTTAATATAAAGGACGTAAAAGAGGAGCCCCTTTCCGATACACTTCTGATACAGCAGCTGGGCACCCAGGCATATGCTGTAGTGCCTTTAATTTCCAGAGACAGGGTGATAGGCGTGATATGGGTGGACAACTATTTCAACAGAAAGCAGATTGCCGACGAGGACATGACGTTTCTGACCAATTTTTCGAACCATATTGCTTCCGCGATCGAGAGCGCCCGTCTTTTCGAGCATGTGACGATGGCGGAACAGCAGCTCGAATATATATTTGAATCCATGTCGGAGATGGTTTATTTTAACAGTAGTGACTATGTTATAAAAAGCATAAACAAGGCGGTGAGCAAGAGACTTGGCCTGCCGCCCTCGGAAATAATCGGGAAAAAATGTTATGAGGTTTTTCATGGAGTTAAAGAACCGTTAAAAGCCTGCCCGCACCATAAGACCGTTGATTCAAAGACGGCTTATATGGAGGAGCTGGAAGATCCGTACCTGGGCGGGACATTTCTGACTTCGAGTTCGCCGATCTTCGACTCGACCGGCGAGTTCATAGGCTCGGTCCATGTGCTCAGGGACATAACCGAGATCAAGAATCTGCGTGAGAAACTGGTGCAGGCCGAAAAAATGGCCGCTCTCGGTGCAGTGGCGGCAAAGGTCGCGCATGAAATAAGGAATCCGCTTGTGTCTGTAGGGGGGTTTGCCAAGCGGCTTGAAAAGAAGCTTGACGGGAACCTGAAGGAATATACCGAGATAATCGTGAGGGAAGTCGACAGGCTCGAAAATATCTTGAGAGAGATACTGGGGTTCGTTAAAGAGGTCAGACTGGCGAAAGAGCGTGTTGATCTGAATACAATCGTCGATGATGTTATCACATTAATGAAATCCGCCATGGAGGACAGGGGTGTTCTGATTATAAAGGATTTTACCGAGCCTGTTGAGGTTTTTATTGATCCGAACAGGGTCAGAGAGGCCATATTGAATATCCTTGCCAATGCGATACAGTCAACAGTCGGGAGAGGTTCTATTTATGTCAGGACATACGTAGAGGATAAAAGCGCCGTGCTGGAGATAAAGGACACTGGAAAGGGCATTCCGGAGTCTGACCTGCCGTTTGTCTTCGACCCATTTTTTACTACAAAGGCTTCCGGTACGGGCCTCGGGCTCGCGATTACGAACAGGATAATGCAGGAACACAAGGGCAGGATTGAAGTGGAAAGCAAAGTAGGCGCGGGCAGTATTTTTAAAGTTTATATACCAATGGAGGAGGACTGAATTATGAAGGTGCTTATAGTTGATGACGACCAGAATATACTCAGGTTATACAGGGAAGAACTTCTGGACGAGGGCTACGAAGTCGTGACTGCGTCGAACGGAAAGGAGGCGCTTGAGATGTTCGACAGGGAAAATCCGGACATCGTTACGCTTGACATACTGCTGCCTGATATCGACGGCATAAAACTGCTGAGACAGATGAAAGAGAAGAAACCCAGGCTGCCGGTCATCATGTCAACCGCCTATGATTACAGGGATGACTTCGCTGTATGGGCCTCCGAGGCGTATATTGTCAAGACGGCGGACATGACTGAGCTTAAAGCGACCATCAGGAAATTGATAAAAAGGGCGTAATGGGACTGATACTCAAATCCCTGATGCCGGCCTATGGCGGTTATACGATAGCCCGTGATGAAAAGGTCATCTTTATTAAAGGCGCGATCCCCGGTGAGGTTGTGGAAGTAGATATAGAGGAAAGGAAGAAGCGCTATTCCGTCGCTTCCGCCGTAAATGTCGTGGAGTCGTCCGAAGACAGGGTCGAGCCTGAATGTTCCGCCTTCGGCATCTGTGGAGGATGTCAGCTTCAGTTTATAGCATATGAAAGGCAGTTGGCCATGAAGGATGAAATACTTCTCGATTCACTGACCCGGCTGGCCGGGATAGAGATTGCGCCTGGCCCCGCGCTTTCTGACTCCCAATGGAATTACAGGCACAGGGCCGGGTTTAAAGTCTCGCGGGACGGTGATGTCGGTTTTTTCAAGGGATCTTCAAGGGATGTCGTAACATTCGACAGTTGCCCTTTAATGGATGACACAATAAATAAAATGTTACGGAAGATAAAAGAAACCGGAGCCGCCCTGAATCTGAAAGAAATTCATATTGCCGCGGGTGATTCACCCGTTGCTCTGCTGAAGGGCAGGGACCTGGACAGGACAATATGCGATAAATTCATCGAAATCGGTTTTTCAGGAGTTGTTTGTAATGAGCTGGATGCTCCCGGGCAGGCTTATACGGGATTTGATCTGAACGGCATGAAATATACTGTTTCTCCGCGGACATTCTTTCAGTCACACTGGCGGCTTAACACGAAGGTTGTCGACTTAATAGTAAACCGGTTAATGCCCTTAAGCGGAAAGCGCGTTCTCGACCTGTATGCCGGCGCGGGCAATTTTTCGATGCCCCTTGCCGTACATGCCGAAGAAGTTGTTGCTGTTGAAGAGAACCGGTATGCCGTAGAGGATGGAACCAGGAACCTGAAGCTGAATAATATCAGAAACTGTCGTTTTGTCAGCTCTTCAGCTGAAAAATATAAGATTAAGAAGAAGTTCGACATAGTCATTCTCGATCCTCCAAGACCCGGATTAACATCAGGAGTTATGGAAAAGATACTGGAAAATTCGCCGGGCAGTATTGTTTATATATCATGCAATCCCGCTACCTGCGCCCGCGACCTGAAAAAGCTTAAAGAGAAATATGAAGTACTTTCGGTACAGCTGATAGATTTCTTTCCGAATACCTTTCATATCGAATCGGTGGTCTTCCTGCGGCTCGGATAATCCGAGTGTCATATTATAGTTAACTTTTTGCGTTTTTTTATGTTATTTTATCGAAATTGAACAGGCATGGTGAAAATAATACCGGTAATAGCTGCAGTGAGATAGTCCTGTCCCAGAACGAAGCAGCCGAAAAAATCCATAAAGATCTTTTTTCTTTTGATGACGCATGCTATTTTATATTCGGGGAGAGGATCATAGATTCGGTCCTCTCCGCTGTAAGGGAAGATTTAATTAAATTACATTTATCCGCCGGCTGGGAAAATATACTGAAAGTTGCGTTGTGGACTTCTGAAAAACCTTCCGCGCATGATGTTGTCTCGCTAATCAGAAAATCAGGGGCCGCTGACGAGGAACTGTCGCCTTTTAAGCGGACCGATATAAACGACATCTTTCCATGGCTTTATTACGGCAAGAGGTTTGATATTTTAAGAAGGATATGCAATGCCGCGAAGGCGAAGGCCGAATCAAAAATCGAAAAAAAGAGACTGCTGGTATACTGCCATCTGATTTCGGATGAAACAGGGCGGATAGTTGCGAGCAGTCTTTGAAGATGCTGAATCCGCCCCGTGCAGGGCTGACAATTTGCGGTCAGGGATAACGTCAGCGCTGCTGGAACATCGGCGTTGCGGGAATGCCGGGTTTTAATGTTATCTTTTGATTGACACTGCATTACATTCCTGTTATCCTTACTTGCGTAAACACGTGAATAGCAGACGGAAGCGCTTGTAAAGTTTCTTATGACGACATCGTCTCCGCCTGCCGGTATTGATTGAATCTCGCGACATTATGGGGGGTATGATTGTTAAATGAATAAGAAGGCGATTGTATTTTCAATAAGTATTCTGTTTTGCATCTTAATTCCGGTAATCACGCATGCATTTGACGGTCCGCTGAAGGTCAGGAACCAGTTTCCACTTTTTTTACCCGCGGATGCGCCTTACCTTGAGCAGGCCATGACCGAAAGTTCCTTTGTCATCAGCCTCTCTCATTCAAGTATCTATCTGGTTGAAAATTCCACTGAATGGGACATGGGACTGGATATGGAACTTACCGAACTCAACCTGCGCTACAGGAGAAATATCCGCGATTTTATCGAGATCGGTGTTGACCTGCCCATCCTGAGTTTTAATTCCGGCTTTATGGACGGCTTTCTGGAGAGCTATCATGACGCCTTCGGCTTTCCTGATTATGGAAGAAGTGACAGGCCGGACAATGAATTCCTCTACGAAGTCAGAAGAGACGGCGTCCTTATTGTCAGAGGCGAGGGCGGACATACCGGGTTTGGCGATATGCGGCTTACACTAAAAAAACTTATAACAGATGAAGACCCCGTGATAAGCATAAGGGCCGATGTCGAGCTTCCGACGGGAGACGCGAAAAAGGGTTATGGAAACGGGAGTGTGGACACCGGTATCGCTGTCATGCTGGATAAAAAGCTCGGGGAGACGAACAAGGCGTATCTAAACCTCGGCATAGCCTTTCCTGGCGACCTTAAAGGGCATGAGACGGTGAAGCTGGAAAAGTTCGTTTACGGCGGGGCCGGTATTGAGTCGGAGGTCTGGGAGCATGTCAGCCTGCTGGCGCAGCTATTCTTCCAGACATCACCTTATCCGGATACGGACATTTCAGAGGTGGACAGGACAGCTGTTCTGCTCTCCCTCGGAGGAAGATACACTTCAGGTGATAATGGCTTCGAGTTTTCATTTACCGAGGACCCGAATACCGCCGGCGCCCCTGATTTTACGGTAAACATTCTATATAAAAGGAGCCTATAGTGAAAAAGATTCTTAATATAACCTGTTCTTTAGTCTGTTTTCTGTTGATTTCATTCCTTTACTCATGCGGAGATACTTCTCTGTCCGGTAATGCAACACAGGTAAGGGCCGGTTCAACTGCCGACATTCAGGCAGAAACTTTGACCACGGGCAGGCTAAACCGGATGGAATATGTGGCGGGTGAGATACTTGTGAAGTTCAGGCCCGGAACGGACGCGGCCACCATGGAGGGCGTTAACGGCGCTATAAAGGCCACCAGGATCAGGGAGCTGGGGCGGGTCGGAGTTCAGCAGGTAAAGCTTTCGCCGGATATGTCGGTTGAGGAAGCGGTCAGCCGTTATAAGGAAGACCCGAATGTTGTATATGCCGAGCCGAATTATATTTTACGGGCCAGCGTTATCCCGAACGATCCGGATTTCAGTAACCTCTGGGGTCTCAATAATACAGGCCAGACAGGCGGAACCCCTGATGCCGACCTGGATGCGCCCGAGGCATGGGACCTGAGTACCGGCTCCGCCAATGTTGTAATAGCTGTAATTGACACCGGTGTTGCTTATAATCATCCCGAGCTTATAAACAATATCTGGACGAATACAGGAGAAATCGACTGCACGGACGGGGTTGATGATGACTTGAACGGCTACATAGATGACTGCACCGGCTGGGACTTTATAGGTGATGACAATGACCCCACCGATTACAACGGACATGGAACGCATGTCTCGGGAACGATTGCTGCGGAGGGCGATAACGGCGCGGATATTGCGGGAGTGATGTGGGATGCCCGGATCATGCCTCTGAGGTTTCTGGGGGTGAGCGGCGCGGGTGATACAGCCGATGCGATAGTGGCGATAGAGTATGCCGCCGACAACGGAGCCAGGGTGATCAACGCCAGCTGGGGAGGCGGCCCCTATTCCCAGTCTCTGTATGATGCTATTGAATATGCAAGGACAAAGAATGTTATCTTTGTGGCGGCTGCGGGCAATGAAGCGAATGATAATGATACAAGCCCGGCTTACCCGGCAAGTTATGATCTGGAGAACATCATCTCGGTCGCGGCTGTGGACGATGCGGACGCGCTGGCGTCGTTTTCCAATTACGGTCTGACTTCAGTGGATCTCGGTGCGCCCGGGGTCGGCATATACAGCACGGTGCCTGTCTTCAGCTATGGAACGCCTGTAATTCTATATACTACTGATTTTAACTCGGATACGGCCGGGAATCTTCCTTCAGGCTGGGCGAGCGGAGGAACAAATGATACCTGGTCTGTTACCGCGGGCACAGGTGTCGGCGGGACCAACAGCCTTGAAGACAGCCCCGCTGCAGACTATGTCTCTAATACTTACTCCTGGGCGGGATACATGACGCCAATCTCCTCGGTCAAGGACAACCGTTATATGCTTTCCTTTCAGTGGGAAGGATATGTTGATTCCGTCACCGGTGATTATCTGAATATAAACTACTCCCTTGACGGCATCAGCTGGGACTGGATTGACTGGACAAATGGAAATACCGGCGGAGTTTTTGTCCCGGTGTCCTCGGATGCGTTTACTGTCGCCGCCGACATGTTCAGTAATTTTTATTTCGGCTTTGGAATGGAATCCTACGCGGTCGGTAACTATGACGGAGTTTATATTGATGATGTGCTTCTGACAAGGGAGCCTATCAGTATAAGCGGCTACAGTTATGCAACCTGGAGCGGAACTTCCATGGCTACTCCACATGTATCGGGTGTTGCGGGATTACTCCTGTCATACTCGCCCTTGCTGACATATACACAGGTAAAAGATATAATGCTTGGCACGGTCGTTCCTATATCATCTCTATCCGGAAAGACCGTAACAGGCGGCAGGGTGAACGCCTTTAACGCCCTGCTTGGCGCCGTTCCGCCCTCCGCGCCTGCAGGACTCACAGCGTCGGCTGCTTCATCAGCGGGACAGATAAATCTTGCCTGGACGGACAACTCAACAAATGAGACAGGCTTCAGTATCGAGCGAAAGACCGGCGCGGGAAGCTTTGCGGAGATAGCGACTGTTGGAGCTAATGCCACCACATACAGCAATACGGGACTGGCAGAACAGACAACTTATACATACCGGGTGAGAGCGTATAATGCTTCTGGTGATTCAGCATACTCAAATGAGGCGTCGGCAACCACGACACTTAATGCTCCCGCCGGACTAACCGCCAGCGCGGCCTCCAGTTCACAGATAAACCTTATGTGGACGGACAACTCAGGCGTCGAGACCGGCTTCAGGATTGAGCGAAAGACCGGCGCAGGAAGTTTTGCGGAGATAGCGACTGTTGGAGCTAATGCCACTACATACAGCAATACGGGACTGGCAGAACAGACAACTTATACATACCGGCTGAGGGCGTATAGCGCCCTGGGGAATTCAACATACTCAAATGAGGCGTCCGCAACGACTCTGTCCGCCTCATCCGGAGGCGGTGGAGGAGGCGGTGGAGGGTGCTTCATTGCAACGGCTGCTTACGGGAGCTATCTTGCTCCAGAGGTTAATGTTTTAAAAGACTTCAGGGATGATCATCTCCTGACAAATGCCGCCGGCAGAAAATTTGTCGAATTATACTACAGGTATTCACCACCGATAGCAGACTATATCGCCCGGAATGAAGGTCTGAGGACCTTAACAAGGATAGCGCTGACACCGATTGTCTACGGTGTTAAATATCCGTCGATATTTATTCTGGTTCCAGGCTTTATTTTGTTGACATTTATGAGACGGAGATTTACACTTAAATAAATGTAAAATAATGCATTAAGAGATCAGACAGAAATGCTCTATGCGTATTAGTTTTGTTTGCCGGAGAGCGGGGTTGGAAGGCTGAAACCGTTAGTATTTCAGGTCTGCAATACTAACGGGA
>JAYWMP010000071.1:0-2863 GCA_035873255.1 Nitrospirota bacterium | reverse complement strand
GCAGCTAAAGTACCGTCAATACTGGCTATGCGGCGTGGTCTAATAAGTTATCTCTTAAACTCCTGAATAACTATTGATAAGTTAAAAAACAGCCCCATTAGAGAATCCACATTTATTAAAAACGTTTATCGTAAAGGGGTTACCGTATGAAAAAAAATTGCTTTCTCTGGTACGAAAGGCCTGAATAAATCTATATTATTCAATACGTTGGAATGGTAGGCCCGGGCGGTTTCGAACCGCCGACCTCTACCGTGTCAAGGTAGCGCTCTCCCCCTGAGCTACGAGCCTAATGATATTGATTTAACACAATAATGCCGATTTTTGTCAAGGGCATCCAACGGATTTTATGCGGAATTGAACCGGATTATTGCCGTGACAGGGCGATGGAAAGCTTTTCTTCCTTCGGAAAATACTCCGGGGCGACGCTTAAATCCCCGAGCAGCCCGATAAAAGAACCGGTCCCGTTTCCGAGCAGCCCTTCGTTTACGGAAATCCTGCGGATATTGTACGGCGGCTGTCCCTTTTTATTATGCCCCCCATACGCCGAGAAAATATATTCTATCGAAAGCTTACGGGCGGCAATAATCGTCCTCTCGTCATAATCCTTATAGAGCCTTCCAAAGGGAATGCTGAACATGGGGATTTCGTCATTAATCCTGCTTTTATAAAAATCCAGGCTCCCGGATATTTCATCCAATATCTCTTCGTCGCTCAATCTCATCATGACCGGATGTGTGCGCGTATGGATACCAAAGCTGACCAGCGGATTATCCTTCAACTCCTCAATATCCAGGTATGATAAAAAAAGATCACTCTCTGTTATGCTGTATTCCTCTTCCGGGACGATCTGTTCCAATATATTGCCGGTAACACGCCTGTTTCTTTCTTTGTCGTAATTATTGCGTGTAAAACTGATTAGATCGCCCGCTCTGACCGGGACCCCGTATTCAGCGCTTATAAGACCCGCAAGTTCACGGTCGTAACCTCTATTCATGCAGAAGTTGTAAAGATACCTCCAGTATATCGCGTTATCTCCTATGCAGTCGGTTATGAGAAAACAGGTTGAAGGTATACCGTAGGAGGACATAACCGGCACCGCCTCCGTGGCATAGGATTTAGGCCCGTCATCAAAGGTTATGGCAAGCAGCCGCTCTCTCCTCCCGGTATCTCCGGAAACAGACCCGAGAAGCTCTTTCAGGCTGACGATATCAAATTCTTTTTTCAGGCCGGTAGCCAGCTTCCCGAATATCTCCGGGTGAACATTACCGAGATTTTTTAATGAGAGCCTGTCGCGTCCATCCGTTGAATGGAACAGCAGGATGATATAATCACTCATCTCCCGACCCTGGAGCCGGACATAACAGGCGGGTTGGCCCCGACATCTTAAACACCTCCCGGGCCTCCGCCCGCTCTTTTCTCACCTTCAGGTTTATTATGTATGCACGGCGGAACATATCCGTAAAGCCGTGTCCCGGAATCCCGGGCCTCTTTCCCGGAGTTATACCTCCTGATAATACCGGACTGAAGATTCGCCAGGCAGAGCCGGGCGGCATCCGCATTAAAATCCTTCGAGAGATACAGCAATCCGGTATCAGGCGGCTGCCGGTAAGACTTGATGCCGCCTGTTTCGCTCAGCTCCTCTATCGCCTTAACCGCGAGTTCCATGCCTTCCGAGATCACCTTCAGGAATATCGTATTCAGGTCATCACGGCCCTCAAGAAGAGGTCTTGTCTGATAAATTATATCTCCGGTATCAATACCTGGATTGATGTGGTGCAGAGTAACTCCGATATATTCCGGCTCATTGTTGACAATAGGCCATCCATAACTCCATGTGCCCCTGTAATAAGGAGAAAGCCCGGAGTGAATGTTGATAATCGCCATGGAAGGTATCGAAATTATATGCGGTTTGATAACACTGCTTCCGAGCACTGCTATGATGTCCGGCCTCAAATCCCTGATAAATGACGCGAACTCATTGCTGTTTATCCCACCGCATTCAATATTCAGATATTCGGTCCCGCGTCTTTCGACTACAGAGTCAAACTGAGCTTGCAGGCAATCCTTTAAAGCCGGATGATATCCGAAGCCGGCGGAATACGTCTTATGGAACTTTTTCAGAAAAAAAATGTCCCTTATCCCGTTAATGCCGTTCCGCCCGAGGGATTTTTTTGCTGTTGTCAATGGAATTTTTCTTCTCTGATGATCTCGGGGATAGGCTTCCCTTACGACACAGGCTATCTGAAATCTCTCCTGCATCCTGTTTATGAAACATGTGTGATGAAAGCCGGTTCTTGTAAATAGAACGATCCTCGCCATAGGCTAAAAAAGCCTCACATCAACAGGCTCTCCCTTTTCCATACCGTTCCTGTTTAGGGGTATCACAATGGTTCCGTCAGCCCTGACAAGGGTGGTTATCAGTCCTGACTTGCCAAACACGGGCACTGCCCACAGCCCATCGTCCCTCTTCTCCAGCATAACCCTGACGTGTTCTTCCCTGCCCTGCGACGAGGAGATGTTTTTTGAGAGCCTGGCCTTTACCGTCCGCCGTCCGGAGAGATAAAGCTTATCTTTGGTCCCGGATAATATCTTTAACACCGGCCGGATAAAAATCTCATGGCAGATACTCACCGCGGCAGGATGTCCCGGCAGACCGAAGACTGGTATGCCTTCAACAACCCCGCCTATCATGGGTTTGCCAGGTTTTAACGATATGCCGTGAAATATGACCCCCGGGTCCCCGGCTTCGTCTATTATCCTGCCGATCATGTCCTTCACCCCGACAGAGGTTCCGCCTGAGATGACGATCGCATCCGAGTCCGACAGAGACTCTTTTATAACGGCGCTGAGCGTTTTATAGTCG
>JAYWMP010000042.1:0-9216 GCA_035873255.1 Nitrospirota bacterium | reverse complement strand
ATGAAGATCCTGATTACAGGCTGCTGTTTTCTACAAAAAGGATGTCATCCATATTAATACCCGTTGATGTATTAAGATCCATCGGGGACGGAAGTCTCGACCCCTCTGATTCAGAGACACTTTGTGATCTTGGGTTCCTGGTGCCTGGTCCGGAAGAGGAAAAGGAAGAGATACTCGGACTTTTCAGCAAAGACCACGGAAGCAGGGAATTTCATGCCATAGTTGTTTTAAACCTGGACTGCAACCTCGCGTGCAGATACTGCTATGAGGGCACTATGAAAGGCAAGCGGTACATGTCCAGGGAAACGGCGGATGATCTGATAAATTTTATCGAAAAATACCTCGCCGAAGGCAAAAACATCAGTATAGATTTTTACGGGGGGGAACCACTGCTGAGCAGTCATACGATCAAATATATCTCCGCGAAGCTGAAGGCGTCAGCAGGTGAAAAAGGTCTCCAGTTCAGCTTCGGACTTATAACAAACGGCACGCTGCTCACAAAAGAGCGGCTAGCCGACCTGCTGCCCTATGGACTGAAGAGAGCAAAGATAACGATAGACGGGAAAAAAGAAAACCACGATATATCCAGGCCGTTCACCTCGGGTTCCGGTTCGTTCGATATCATCATTCGTAATTTAAAAGATGCCGGCGGAAAGGTGACTATCCAGCTAGGGGGCAATTACCTGCGGGACAACTATCTGGACTTTCCACCTCTTCTTGATCACCTGATCGAAAATAATCTTGCAAATGATAAGCTCTCTATTGTCAAATTTGACGCAGTAACAAAGGCGACCAGCCGGTATGCCCTGCCTGACTTCAGGGACGGCTCGGACTCGGTTAACGAACCCTGGCTAATAGAATCGAGTCTCTATTTGAGAGAAGAAATCTTAAAGAGGGGTTATGCTACTTCAAAAATGATTCCGTCACCATGTTCCATAGAGGCAAAAGATGATTTTGTTGTATACTTTGATGGAACGCTCTATAAATGCCCCGCATTTATAGGCCTGAAAGAACTTGAAGTGGGTAATTTAAAGACAGGTGTTAAAGAATACAGGGGGTTGTATAAGCTTGATGACTGGAGAAAAGAGGGATGTATTGAATGTGAATATCTCCCCCTCTGTTATGGCGGCTGCAAGTTTATGAAATTTTTGAGGGCCGGCAGCCTGGACGGAGTTGACTGCAAAAAACCTTATTTGGACGCCACGCTGGAGACACATGTCAGGCAGGATCTAAAATACAGGCAGAATCATGGCGACAATTGAGCTCTTCCAGCAGTAAGAATCTCCTGATATTCACCACCGTAAGTTCTATATGGGCCACAATCATGGGGCTTATCGGTCCTTTTTACGTGGTATATGTTGCCGAACTGAGCAACGGAATGGAGAAACTGGGGCTGGCGTTCAGCATTATGATACTGGTCCAATCCGCAACCACATACTTTGCAGGTCGTTACTCCGATAAGTTAGGCAGAAAAATCTTCCTCTTTATTACAGCTTATACGGACGCTTCCATACTCTTTCTTTATACTTTAATAAACAGCACCCACGAGTTATACATCCTTCAGGCGCTGCTCGGCATAACGAACGGCATCGTCGGCACTGTAGGTACGAGCCTGCTTGGGGATTTGACGGTCAGGGCAAGGAGGGGCAGGATGGTGGGAAAATATAACGCCATCGTGAGCCTGTCATCAGCAATCGGCCTTTTTTTCAGCGGTTACCTGGTTAAGGCATACGGCATTAAATCCTTATTTTATCTGGCCTCAATTGTCGTAGCGCTGTCGACTGTATTCTTATTTTTCATGGAAGAAGAAAAACAGTCCGAATCAGAAAAGATTTATCCATAGTCCTCCATTTTCGGTATCGAAGCTGACGGAATCACCCCCGGGAAGAGAGACGTCAATGATCTTAAAGTCTGGTTAGATGTTATAATAACAATCAAACTCCTGCATAACTATACTTTGAAAAGGTGATATTAATTGAAAAAAGACAGGATCGATGACAGCTTCGGAATCAGCCCCGTGGGGCCGTCAAAAAAGATCAAGGCATCCATACGGAAGGCGGTCAAAAGCATCAATGAACACCCCACCGCTGGATTGACAAGACTCAACCGGCTCTTTTCATCAAAATTCGGGATCCAGGAAGAAGGTATCCTGCTTGCCGGATCCATGGAAGAGCTTATTTATTTAATACCCTCCGTCTTCAGACCGGAAAGAGTGCTTGTACTGGGTCCTGCCCCGGATATCTATGGAGACGCATCATCTGCTGCGGGCGCGGAGGTATCATATCTGAATACAGACGAAAAATCAGGATTTTCAGCAGATACCGGGGAAATAAAGGAGAAGCTGAAAGGAATTGACCTCCTGTTCATCTCCAATCCGAACAGGATTACCGGAAGGTTGATCGACAGGAAAAGCCTTTACCCGGCCTTATCCGTCGCCATGGAGAAAAAAACGTGTATTGTTCTGGATGAATCCCTGATCGAATTTACCGGGGATGACGACTATTATGAGAACTTATCAAAGTCGAACAGACTTATTGTTATCAGGACAACAGCGAATTTCTACGGACTTCAGGGTCTTGAACTCGCTTGGGCCGTTACTTCACCTGAAACAGCTTCAGTGTTAAAAAAACATATCCACTGGCGGATTAATAACCTCGCTGTTGAGGCCGCAAGGACAGCACTCAGGGATGACGCGTACAGGCGATTGGCGATAAAACACATAAATGACGAAAAGAGACTTCTCTTAAACGCATTTAAAAAACTCGCTTGCGTTAAAATCTATCACTCGGACGCGAACATTCTACTGCTGAAGCTGGAAAGTAACTGGGAGAAAATAGCGGGAGCACTTTCAGAATCAGGCATTTCGATTAAAAACTGCGCGGATATAGTCGGTCTCGACTCTTCGTATCTGAGACTTTCCGTGATGAAACATGAGTCTAATCTTAAATTTATCAGGATACTGACCCGTCTTGTCAAAAACCTGACAAATAGAGACGCATAAGCAGGCAGGACAAGGAGTTACAGCCCGATTCCCTTCCGGAAGAAAGGCTTTCCGGCCCTGCTCTTGATCAAGGGGATAAAAATTCCCGGATAAAATTCCATTGATAATCCCCCTGAATATCTTTTTTTATTGTAAAATTATGTATGGCGAAACCGGTGGTAGTAATTGTTGGAAGACCTAATGTAGGTAAATCCACTCTATTTAACAGGATAACAGACACACATGCCGCGATTGTCGAGGACATTCCCGCCGTAACAAGGGACAGGAATTATCTCGACGCCGAGTGGGAAGAAAAGCAGTTTATTGTGGTCGACACAGGAGGGTTTTATCTCAACCCTCCTGAAGATATCTTTTTGCAGGCCAGGGAACAGGCTTTTTTTGCGATAGATGAAGGCGACATTATAATCCATCTGCTCGACGGCAAGGACGGCCTCACCCCGGCGGATATGGAGCTGGCGCGTCAGTTGCGTGCGTCCGGGAAAAAGGTGGTATGGGCGGTAAATAAGATTGATGCTTCCACAAGAGAAGACAGGCTGTATGATTTTTATAAAATAGGTGACGAAGATATCCGTCCTCTCTCAGCCGCCACCGCGTATGGATATGAGGAATTCATGGAGAAGGTCTGCTCCATGCTACCGGACTATTATGAGGAAAAGATAGATTATCCCCGGATAGCAGTGGTAGGAAGACCTAATGTAGGTAAATCCACACTTGTTAACGCCCTGGCCGGCAAGCAGCGGACAGTAGTCAGCCCCGTGCCGGGCACGACAAGAGACTCCATAGACAGCGTCTGCGCTTATCACAGCAGGAAATATCTTCTGATCGATACCGCCGGACTCAGGAAAAAAGGGAAGATAGGGTATTCGATAGAGAGGTTTTCGATGGTCCGGGCGGTCAGAAGCATCGAAAGGTGCGATGTGGCGCTGATAGTCCTTGATGCCGCCGAGGGTATCACTGACCAGGACCAGAAGATTGCGGGTATCGTAAAAGCTTACGGAAAAGGGGCGGTATTTCTCCTCAACAAATGGGATCTGATCGAAAATCCGGCCGAATATTACAAGGAAATTCTGGCGACTTTAAGGCGCAAAATGTGGTTTTGTCAATACGCGCCCGTCATAACCATATCCGGACTCGTCAAGCGAAGAATCGCCAAGGCATACCCGGTTGTTGACAGGATCATAAGCGAACGGCGCAAGAGAGTGGGCACGGGAGAACTGAACAGATTTTTCGGAACCCTGATTGCAAAGATGGAATTGCCTCTTTATAAGGGCAAAAGAGCGAAGCTGTATTACATTACCCAGGTAAAAGAAGAACCGCCAGCTTTCGTGATCTTCGCGAATTACAAAAAAGCGGTGAAGGATTATCATATAAGATTCATCGAAAGGGGCCTGAGAGAAGCTTTCGGCTTCGAAGGCACACCTCTGAAAATTTTCATCAGAGAGAGGAAAAAAGAAAAGGCCAATTGAAGTTTTTCAGGATTACGGGAAAAAGCCTTCTGGATTTTTTCAGGGACGACGGGTTAATGCTCGCCGGAGCGATGTCTTATTTCTCGATGATGGCCCTTCTGCCTTTCTGCCTTTTCCTGATTACACTGTTCGGTTACTTCCTGGGTCACTACCATGAATTTTACCGGTTCTTTCTGACAAAACTCGTGAATTTCTTCCCTTCCGTAACGCATGAAGTAACGGACGAATTATTAAAGCTTATCTCATACAAAGGCATCGGAAAATTCAGCCTGGTCCTTTACGGCCTGCTCTCCTACCAGGTCTTCGCGTCTCTGGAAAAAGCCCTGAACGTAATATTCAAGGTAAAAATACAGCGACACTTCTTCTCTTCCGTGCTTATTTCGCTGCTGGTGGTGACTTCAATAATCACTCTCCTGATAACGTCGTTTGCGGCAGCGTCGTTTATACACCTGTTTAAGACTTTCCAGATCCTTGAACTGTCGGTAGAGATAAGCAGAATGAATGAAATTATCATCGGATTCGCCCTGCCTTTTATCCTGGTCCTGCTCACGGTAACAATGATTTACATGCTGATGCCAAGGACAAAAGTGAGATTTGCGGACGCGTTTAAAGGCGCTGTTTTTACCACCGTTCTTTTGGAGGCTGCAAAGCATCTCTTTACATGGTATGTCGGTACTGTCGCACAGTTCGGCAGGATATACGGCCCACTCAGCGCATTCGTTGTTTTTCTGCTCTGGGTATTCTATACTTCCAGTATTTTTTTAATCGGTGCGGAGGTTGTACACAATCTTGGAAATTTCGGAAAAACCAGAGGTGATTAATGTTAGACCTTATCGGAAAAATAGTCGAAGTCAACACAGTTGATACTGTTTATACAGGCAAACTGGTTGAAATCAATGAGAACGAGGCATACCTGGAATCCGCGTCAGGATGGATTACCATACCGGTCGACAGAATTGCGGTCATAAGAGAGATAGAGGAGGAATAAGGTCAAATATCTCCCAACGCGTACTGAACAATAGAGACCGCCGTTATGGCCGCTGTTTCAGCCCTTAGAATCCTTCTGCCGAGCGATGCAGCTGTAAACCCATGGCTTGAAGCGGTACTTATCTCTTTTTCGGAAAAACCGCCTTCCGGTCCGGTAAACAGCGTTATTCGCTCGACGCCGTCAAGTCCGGTCGTTACGTCTGAGAGCAGCTCTCCGCCTTTTTCCCAGAATATAATTCCACTGCCCGATATCAGCCCCGGGGCGGTAAAAAGCCCTTCGAAATCCAGAATCTCATGTATCACCGGAATCCTGTCTCTTCCTGATTGCCTTGATGCCTCTTCAGCGATCTTTCTCCATCGCTGAAGCTTTCTTGTCTCTCTGACCTGGCTCCTTTCGGTAACAACCGGGATAAACTCTTTTATTCCGAGTTCCGTAGCCTTCTGAACAACCAGATCCATCTTCGCACCCTTCAGAAGACTCTGGATGAGAGTTATATGGAGCGGGGATTCCGTGTTGAAGTTCTCTCTTGCAATAATTTCGACAGTTAGTCCTTTTTTGGTTTTACCGATTATTTTTGCTGAATAGGAGTTGCCTTCAGCATCGGTTATAATAAAGGTATCGCCCTTATCGCATCGTAATACGCCTGAAAGATACCCGGCTTTTTCATCCCTGATCGTAATGATGCCGCCGCTTAAGTCAGCGTCAAACAGAAAGATTCTATGCATTCAGCCAGGCACGAAGGCGCGATGATCCGGACAGGTCAGTTTTCAACGCCGGTGAACAGGTCTTTCAGTTTTTCCTTGAAGCTCTTCGACCCATCATCGCCATTTATGGACGCGAATTCTTCAAGAAGTTCCTTCTGCCTCGGGGTAAGTTTCTTCGGGACTTCAACATGAATCATTACGACCTGATTACCCCTATGGTGGCTATCGAGGCGGGGCGCGCCTTTGCCCTTGAGATGAAATATCTGGCCGGACTGTGTTCCCGGGGGTATTCTCAGTTTCGCCGAACCGTCCAGGGTAGGGACCTCTATCTCCGCTCCGAGCGCGGCCTGTGAAAATGATATGGGAGCTTCGCAGATGATTTCCGTATCCTCCCTGCGGAAAAACGAATGTTTTTTTATGGTCAGCACGACGTACAGATCGCCTGCCGGCCCGCCGAAAGACCCCGGCTCTCCTTCGCCCCTTACTTTCAGCGTTGAGCCCTGATCAACTCCAGGCGGCAGTTTTATATTAATAGATTGATGTTTCTGTTCCCTGCCCTGGCCTCCGCATGTTTTGCATCGATGTGTGATTATCCTTCCCGTGCCGTGACACCTTCCGCAGGACTTCGAGACACTGAAGAACCCCTGCTGGAACCTTATCTGTCCGGAACCTTTACAGGAAGAACAGGTCTCGGGGTTCTTGCCGGGCTCGGAACCGGACCCACCGCAGTCACCGCATGTTTCCCACCGCGGAAATTCTATGGTTTTTTCGGTTCCAAAAACCGCTTCTTCGAGAGTAATATCCAGGTTATACCGGAGATCGTTGCCTTTAGCCGGTCTTCGTCCTGTCCGCCCGCCGGAGGAACCAAAGAGATCCCCGAAGAGGTCTTCAAAGATATCTCCGAATCCCCCGCTCGCCGAAAACGGGCCAAAGCCCCCTCCGCCCTCCGCAGTGCCGAACCTGTCATAATGCGCCCTTTTTTCCGGATCGCTGATACAGGAATACGCCTCGTTTATCTCCTTGAATTTTTCTTCGGCGGCCTTGTCCCCGGAATTCCTGTCGGGGTGATGCTTTAAGGCAAGTTTTCTGAATGCCTTCTTTATTTCTATTTCAGTAGCATCCTCTGAAATTCCAAGCACTTTATAATAATCTTTCATTTAACGCAAACCCTTATGTTATTTACAGTATGTCCACCCTTGCACAGATCACGGGGGAGCTTCCGGTTATTCAGAGCCTGTCCATAAATTCAGTCTCTGTCACGGCATCATCGCACACCACATTCCTGTCTGTCATTTCGAGGGAGCCCGAGATCTGAAAATCCGGGATTTCTCCCTTCGGTCGAAGTGACAATCCATAATCTATTCAGTACTAACCCTGCTTATTGTCCTTGTCAACATCTTCAAATTCCGCTTCCACAACTTCTTCCTCATCGGCTTCATCTCCCCCGGATGCATCCGCTGATGCCGCCTCGCCAGGTTGCGCCTCCGCCCCGGCGTTCTTATACATATGCTCCGCGAACTTGTGAGACAGGGTTGTGAGATTCTCGGTTGCAGCCTTTATCTCATCAGGATCATCACTTGAGTCTCTCAATTTTTTGCATTTTTCGAGCGCCTCTTCTATATCTCTCTTTTCGTCGTCAGAGATTTTGTCCGAATAATCTTTCAGTGAATGTTCAACTGTGTATATGAGAGCGTCAGCACTGTTCTTTGCCTCAACAAGCTGTTTCTTCTTTTTGTCCTCATCCGCGTGGGCGTCGGCATCACGCACCATCTTCTTTATATCTTCCTCACTCAGACCACTCGAAGCGGTTATTCTGATCGACTGTTCCTTGTTGGTACCAAGGTCTTTCGCCGATACATGAAGAATACCGTTGGCATCTATGTCAAAGGATACCTCGATCTGGGGAACGCCCCTCGGCGCCGGAGGAAGGCCGATGAGTTCGAAGTTGCCGAGCAATTTGTTGTCGGCGGCCATCTCCCTTTCGCCCTGAAATATTTTGATTGTCACGGCAGGCTGGTTTTCCGTAGCCGTCGAGAAAATCTGACTTTTCTTTGTCGGTATCGTTGTGTTTCTTTCTATTATTTTTGTGAATACGCCCCCAAGGGTCTCTATTCCCAGAGACAGAGGGGTGACATCAAGAAGCAGGACTTCGTGAACATCGCCTTTAAGGACCGCCGCCTGGATCGCGGCGCCAAGGGCGACCACCTCATCAGGATTAACGGTACGGTTGGGTTCCTTACCAAAAAAAGCAGTGACTTCCTGCTGCACCTTCGGTGTTCTTGTCTGTCCACCGACCAGCAGCACCTCATCAATATTCGAGGTTGACAGACCCGAGTCCGACAGGGCGTTTTTACACGGACCGATGGTTCTTGAGACAAGATCTCCCGTCAGTTGCTCAAATTTGGACCTCGCAATCTTCAACAAAAGGTGTTTCGGTCCTGTTGCGTCAGCCGTGATAAATGGAAGATTGATCTCTGTTTCCATTGCCGTGGAAAGCTCTATCTTCGCCCTTTCAGCAGATTCCTTCAGTCTCTGGAGCGCCATTTTGTCCTGTTTCAGGTCTATCCCCTGGTCTTTTTTGAACTCCTCGATCATCCAGTCTATTACCTTCAGGTCAAAATCATCTCCACCGAGAAATGTGTCTCCGTTTGTTGACTTCACCTCGATAACTCCCTCGCCAATTTCCAGGATCGAGATATCGAACGTCCCGCCGCCCAGGTCATATACGGCGATCTTCTCCTCCTTCTTTTTATCCATTCCATAAGCAAGAGCCGCCGCAGTCGGTTCGTTTATTATTCTCAGAACGTTCAAGCCTGCGATTCTTCCGGCATCTTTTGTCGCCTGCCTCTGGCTGTCATCAAAATAAGCAGGGACAGTTATCACGGCCTCTGTAACTTTTTCACCGAGATAATCCTCCGCAGACTGTTTCAATTTCTGGAGAATCATGCCCGAAATTTCAGGAGGAGAATATTTTTTCCCAAATATTTCTACATGCGCATCCCCGTTCGCAGCTTCAATAATTTTATAAGGAAGTCTCTCCCTGGCGTGTTCCACCTC
>JAYWMP010000035.1:0-5226 GCA_035873255.1 Nitrospirota bacterium | reverse complement strand
CTTGTTCTTCGAGCGGCGCTAGGGCCTGCTCGATTGCGTCTATTGATTTACCTTCGATGTCGACTCGATTGAAATCCCTTTCCACCGCTACATTTATTGGGGATGTACTAAAACTATGACCGATATGTACGTCCAGTACGAAAAATTGATCGTCTTTCGATCCCATTCTGGTGAATGCGGCCAGATATGCTTGCGGCAAATAGTGATGTCGCCTAGCGGTGGACTTCATTTCCATTTGTTGCTTCATCCTTATGGGTCTAACCAGTCCTCATATAGTTGTTCTGCATATTACCAGATTTGGCATGCAAAGTAAAAAAATCTAGCGTTTTGAGAGTAAGCGATGACACCCTGGTTTCCTTCCCGCGCCTCAGCCCAGGTAGGCTTTCTGCACATCAGGGTTTTCAGCCAACTCATTCGCGGGCCCTTCCATGACGATCCGCCCTGCCTCCATAACATATGCCCTGTCCGCATACCTCAAGGCAATATGGGCATTCTGCTCCACAATAAATATGGTGGTGCCGGTTTCATTCAGCGTCTTCAGCACCCTGAAAAGTTCCTGCATGAGAAGGGGCGCGAGCCCCATCGAGGGCTCATCAAGAAGAATAAATCCCGCGCCGCACATAAAGGCTCGCCCCACCGCCAGCATCTGCTGCTCTCCGCCGCTTAAGGTATCCGCCCTCTGGCGTTTGCGGTCCGCAAGTAGTGGAAAGAGAGAAAAAACACGCTTGTAATCTCTCCTGATCCGGTCATCATCCTTACGGGCATAAGTTGCGAGTTTAAGATTCTCAAGTACAGTAAGGTTGCCGAAAATCCTCCTGCCTTCCGGAACCATGCTGATGCCGTGCACGGCAACAACATGATGGGGCTGGACCGGCAGAAGATCAACACCGTTAAAGGTGACACTCCCCCCTGTCACTCTCGGCGCTTCCGGGGGAGGAAGCCGCATTATACTCATAAGTGTCGTAGACTTACCGGCTCCGTTCGCACCAAGAAGTGTGACCATTTCCCCATCTTCCACATAAAGGGATATTCCATGCAGGACCTCGATATTTCCATAGCTGGCATGCAGGTTTTCTATTTTAAGCATTAATCCCCCAGATAGGCCTTGATAACATGCCGGTTATTACGGACTTCAGATGGCAATCCTTCCGCAATGGTCGCCCCGAAATCCAGGACCATAATCCTTTCGCAAAGCGACATGACCACCTTCATCTGATGCTCTATAAGCCATATGGTCAGCTTGAACTCTTCCCTGATCCATTTTATCAGGTCGATGAGCTGCTCAATCTCAGTGGGATTCATTCCCGCGGCAGGTTCGTCAAGCATAAGCAGTCTCGGCCGCGCGGCAAGGGCCCGCCCTATCTCAACCCTGCGCTGCAGGCCATAAGCCAGGTTCTTTGGATATTCCCCCGCGCAATCCTTCAGCTGCAGAATATCAAGCATCTCTTCAGCAGCTCTGAATACAGCCTTTTCTTTTTTGCGGAATTTCTTTGTCCATAAAATCGAACTCAGAAAACCGTATCCAAGCCGGCAGTGCTGGGATATACAGAGGTTTTCGAAAACAGTCATGCTGTTCCACAGCCGGATGTTCTGGAATGTACGGGCGAGCCCAAGAGAAGTAACCGCATGGGGCCGAAGACCGGAGATGTTTTTCCCCTGGAACAGGATCTCTCCTTCAGTCGGGCTGTAAAATCCCGATACAAGGTTGAAAACAGTCGTCTTTCCTGCCCCGTTCGGCCCTATAAGCCCGAGAAATTCGCCATCCTCAAGATCCAGATTGAATCCATTGACGGCGCGCAGTCCACCAAAAAAATGATTAACATTCCTGATTGCAAGCAGCGCCATCTATATTTCAGAACTCCTTTGCAGGAAAAAACCTGCGAAGTTTCGGGAAGACATCCGTAAGTTCACGGTTGCCCATGATGCCTTCCGGCCGGAAAAGCATAAGGACAATTAAAAGGGAAGGAATTAACACCCACTTGAAGACCTGCAATGGGCGGAGAAGCTCCATAATCAGAGTGAAACTGATCGCGCTAAGCACGGACCCGGCGAGGGACCCCATCCCGCCCAGGTAGACCATGACCAGCACTTCCGTTGATTTCAGAATGGTAAAAGAACCAGGATTGATGTAGCCGAGGACATGGGCGAAAAGACCACCGGCAATACCGGCCAGCCCT
The DNA here is from genome assembly GCA_035873255.1 of Nitrospirota bacterium. GTDB lineage: Bacteria > Nitrospirota > Thermodesulfovibrionia > Thermodesulfovibrionales > UBA6898 > JAJRYC01. The sequence goes on along the minus strand of JAYWMP010000035.1, from coordinate 3,049 downwards.
GAAGAGAGCATAAAGGCGATCAGTTTCATGCGGTGGGTGTTCACACTCATTATCTCGGCGGCTATTTCGTCATCCCGGATAGCAGCCAGCCCCTTCCCGTAGGTCGAAGTTACAAAACGGTGTATAATCCAGATGGTCAGCCCCGTAAAAACAAGCACCCAGATCATCACCCATGGCAGTCCGATAACATCCGTCATCGAGTTAACGACTTTCCGCATGCCCATAAATCCTCTCGCCCCTCCAATGACCTGTATATTCTCTATCACACTCTTAATTATATAGTTCACCGCCAATGTAATTATGGCCAGGTAATCACCCCTTGTATTAAAAGAAGGTATCGCCACAAGAAGACCGGCCAGGGCGGCCCCTGTTCCGCCTGCGATCAGGGTTACCGGAAATAAGAACAATGCGGAGGCGGGTTCCAGGACAGGCGCGCCGAAAACCCGGTCGGACGCGAAGAGCCATACATTAAGCACCGAGGTTATATAGGCCCCGATCGCCATAAACCCAGCATGGCCGCATGAGAATTCTCCCATGTATCCATTTATGAGGTTCAGGGAGCTGCTTAACATAATGTTGATGCCGATAAACATGAGAACAATCTGCACGTAGGCATTTATCCACTCGTCATGGACGGCAGCCACGATCAGCAGACAGAGTACGATGTATGAAATAACGGACAAATAACGCCGCATGAAACCCCTTTCTGTTTATAAGAACTTCCATCCATCGAGAATACACACGATGGACAATGATCAATAATTATAAAATAAAAAAACTTCCGCGATTATTCATTAATAATTACTGATTGATAATTAAAAATTCTGTTATCCCGCCAGATACTTTCTCCATTGCAAGCTATTATAAAAAATCATATTTTTGTCACGCTTTTCATACCGAAAATCCCGGTCGGTTTTAGACTTAAAAATATCAACAACACGCTGAAAGCGATAAGATCACGAAAAGTGGACGGGAAGACCGCCGCAACAAAAATCTCTATAAAACCCAGAAGGAATCCACCCAGGAACGCCCCCCGTATGTCTCCGATACCGCCGATTACCGCGGCGATAAAGGCCTTCCATCCGATAAGTGCTCCCATGTATGGCTCCAGCACGGGATAGACAGTCACAAACAGCACACCGGCGAGAGCAGCCATGGAGGAACCAAGAACAAAGGTGAACATTATGACGGTATCTATCGGGATCCCCATGAGCGGAATTGCCACTCTGTCGTAGGAAATAGCACGCATGGCCATACCCAGCCTGGTCTTGTGGACTATAGCTTCGAGAAGAAAAAAGACGGATATGGTGATGACTATGACCAGTATCTTTACATTGGTGAATGTAACGCCCCATACGGTGTAAATGGTATTCTGTATAAGTTCCGGAAAGTAGCGGCGGCTCGCCCCAAAAAAGGCGAGGTTGCCGTTTTCAAGGACAAGCCCGGCCATAAGCGCGGTGATAACCACATAAAGACGCCCCGCCCCTTTCCTTCGCAGAGGTCTGTAGGCCACCCGTTCAAGGGCCACACCAACTCCGGAAGTTAACACCATGGTAAGCATGAGCGTAATTATAAAAATAACCCCCGGCGGCAGCGTGACGGGGAGCTGAAACGCATATGAACCAAGCAAAAAAGTTGCCGTAAAGAACCCGATATAAGCACCTACCATGAAGATATCCCCGTGGGCGAAATTTATAAGACGAAGCACACCGTATACCAGGGTATATCCCAGGGCGATTAAGGCGTAAAAGCTCCCCCATTGAAGAGCATTCAGGAAATGTTGCGCGAAGGTCTGGATGTCCATTACGGGCTTACGGATTCATAAAACTCAAACTCGCCCTTGTCGCTGATCTTTACAATGACCGCATCCTTGACCGGATCACCCTCAGGTGTAAAGGTCATCTTCCCTGTAATACCGTCAAAATCCCTGATCATGGCCAGCTGCTCCCTGATCGCCTCACGGTCTTTTTTGAGGTCTCCGTTCAAGCCGCCTGTATTCTGAATGGCGGAAAGGAGCAGACGGACGGAATCCCAGGTAAGGGCCCCGACGTCATCCGGCACATAACCATACTTTGTATTATATCTGTCGATAAATTCCTTTGTGGCCCCTTTTGCGCCCGCAGCCGCATAGTGGGTGCTGAAATACAGACCCTTGACGTCGTCGCCGCCCAGTTTAACAAGCTCGGCAGACCCCCAGCTGTCACTGCCCATTATCGGCTTTTTCCAGCCGAGTTCATGCGCCTGCTTTACTATCAGGGGAACCTCGTCATAATACTGGGGAACAAAGAGTACATCCGCACTGGATTTTATAATATTTGTGAGCTGCGCGCTGAAGTCGCGATCCTTTGTTGTGAATGTCTCAAAGCTGACAACAGAACCAGCCCCGTGTAATTTCTCGAACGCGTCCTTGAAATATTCCGCAAGCCCTTTCGGATAATCGCTCGCTATATCGTAAAGCACAGCAGCCTTTTTTGCTCCGAATTCCCTGGTAACGAAATTGGCGGCCACCGGCCCCTGGAACGGGTCGAGGAAACAGCCGCGGAAGACATATGGACGATCCATAGTCGTCTGCGGATTGGTTGACCATGGAGAAATCATTACTGTGGCGCTGCTATCACAGATCTCACCGGCGGGAATGGCCTGCTTGCTTGACTGGGGTCCGATAATCGCCAGCACCTTGTCCTGGGCGATAAGCTTCAGAGCAACAGCAGTAGCCGACTCGGCTTTTGACTCATTATCCTCGTAGATGAATTCCAGCATGTAATCTTTATTCCCGACAGTCAGCCCCCCGGCCGAGTTGACCTCTTCTTTCATCATCTCTGCCGCATACCTGGAGCCTTCTCCAACCTTGGGTATGTCACCTGTAAGCGGGATGTTAAACCCGATGCTGATAATCCCCGCGTCCGTCTTCCCGTTGTTCGATCTTTCACAGCCGAAAAGTCCCCCTACAAGGATAAGGACCAAAACCATGAAAACCCCACCATATTTTTTCATCTGAAAACCTCCTCGGTTTAATCTTTATATCGCGTAAAATTCATTAATAAGAACT
>JAYWMP010000093.1:0-2370 GCA_035873255.1 Nitrospirota bacterium | reverse complement strand
ATTATATAGTTCTCAAAAATATCTCCAACCTTAAGGTCATTGAAATTCTCAAGCAGGATGCCGCATTCATATCCTGTCTGGACCTCTTTCGCGTCTTCCTTGAACCTCTTGAGCGTGCCTATTTTACCTTCATGAACAACTATACTGTCCCTTAAAACGCGGATGCCATCGCACGCCCGGGAAATATATCCGTCTATAACATATGCACCCGCGATCGTCCCGAGCCTGGATGCGACATATAACTGCCTGACTTCCGCCCTTCCGAGGATTTTTTCCCTGAGTGTCGGTTCGAGCAGCCCTTCCAGCGCTTTCCTGACATCCTTGATCGCTTCATAGATAACGTTATACTGTCTTATGTCGACGCCTTCTCTTTCGGCGGTCTGCGCCGCCTTCATCTCCGGACGGACATTGAAACCGATTATAATAGCGTTTGAGGCTGACGCAAGCATGACATCCGACTCATTTATACCGCCCACGGAAGTATGTATGACCCGTACCTTAACGTCGGGATGGGTAATATTTTCAAAAGATTCTTTTAACGCCTCCACGGACCCATGGACATCACCTTTTATTATTATATTCAGGTCCCTTATCATGCCCTCTTTTATCTTCGCGTGGAGATCATCGAGGGTTAATTTCTTCGCCTTCGAGGCCTCAAGCGACTTCTGTCTCTGTAGTCTCACCAGCGCCAGCTGCCGTTCCTTTTTCTCGTCGGCAACAACAGTGAACAGATCACCGGCCGAAGGGACATCGGAAAATCCTATCACTTCAATCGGGGTTGACGGCCCGGCCTTCTGGATCCGTTTGCCAGAGTCGTCTATCAACGCCTTCACCTTGCCGACATACACCCCCGACAATATCGCTTCACCTATCTTGAGCGTGCCTGTCTGAATAAGCAGGGTCGCGACCGGTCCCCTCCCCCTGTCAAGCTTCGCCTCTATTATCGTCCCCCTGGCCTTTCTGTCGGGGTTTGCCTTCAGTTCCATCATCTCGGCCTGAAGAAGAATCATTTCAAGAAGATGTTCGATGCCGACGCCCTCCTTCGCGGAAACCTCCACAAAGATATTATGACCGCCCCATTCTTCAGAGATAATACCCTGCTCGGAGAGTTCGCCCTTGACCTTTGTAATATTCGCATTCGGTTTGTCTATCTTGTTTATGGTGACCACAATAGGGACATTCGCGGCTTTGGCATGGTTTATCGCTTCGATCGTCTGGGGCATTACGCCGTCATCGGCAGCCACCACAAGCACAACGATATCGGTGATCTTTGCTCCCCTGGCCCTCATCGAGGTGAACGCCTCGTGGCCCGGCGTATCGAGGAATACAATATCATTACCTTTAAGGTTTACCTTGTAGGCTCCTATATGCTGGGTTATTCCTCCGGCTTCGGACGCCGTCACCTTTGTCTTCCTGACTGCGTCAAGCAGCGAAGTCTTTCCATGGTCGACATGTCCCATTATCGTGACAACAGGCGCCCTGGGAACAAGCTTTGTTACATCTTCCTCTTCCTCTTCAAATATATCTTCCTCTATGGTCGCCGGTACGAGCTTGATACCGAAACTGTCCGCGACAAGCAGGGCGGCATCCATATCAACGGGCTGGTTTATATTGGGCATGTATCCAAGCCCCATGAATTTCTTTATCACTTCAGCACATTTCAGACCCACAAGCTCCGAAAACTCCTTAACTGTCGTCCCTTCACGGAGCTTAAGCGTCTTTTTCCTCGGCATTGTCGAAAGCGACGCCGGTCTCTGTTCCGGTCTCTGCGCCGGCCTGTACCTGTCGCCACCCTTTTTAGCCTGTCTCGGATCATGCCATTTCCTGGACTCCACCTTTCTTATTGACTGAAAGGCCCTCTGCAGGCCGGGTTTGGCCTTAAACTTCTCGATCTTCTCGGATTCTATGTCCTTTTTAAATTTGTCGGGTAATTTCAGGTCTTCATCCACTCCCAGGGCCAAAGCTTCAGCAGGCTCCGTTTCTTTCACAACGGATGTATTCCTGTCTTTTGCGACCTTATCCTTTTCATCGGGACTTTTCTTTAGTCCTGTCGCGGGCTTTACGGTATCCCGGGGCTTTGTCGTCCCGACCGGTCCGGAGGCTTTTACTTTGGGGGAAATGGCGGCCCTTGGAGTCTTCCCGGTTTTTTCCGGTCCGGAAACAGATTCAGAGGGCTTATCACCTGCTCCGGACAGGGCCCTGATTATCTTTTCCACGATATCTTCTTCTATGCCGGATGCATGCGTTTTACCTGTTATACCGATCCCGGCAAGCGCATCCAGTATCTCTTTACTCTGTTTATTCAGCTTTTTTGCTAACTCGAATATTCTCATTTTTGTCATTATATTTTTAGCTCCGCTTTACTAGTAA
>JAYWMP010000018.1:0-23122 GCA_035873255.1 Nitrospirota bacterium | reverse complement strand
GTTCGAGACTATATTTTTATTCATGAAAGTTCCTCCATACAAGGTTCTCCAGTACCCCAGGCGTTCACGCAATATTCAGGTGAATATAATAACAGATGGTCCCGGTTAGCTATATTTCAGCGGACTTCAGGCTCTGGAATCTCCCTTTGCAGACTCTATGCTTACCGCTTCCATAATTGCTCCGCCGTTCCGGGAAGGACTCGTAAGGGCATTGATCCGACCGTAAGGAAAATGCAGAGATGTAAAGACCGTCCCTGATTCAACAGTGTCTGAAATTTTCGCCTTGAGATAGACGGCCCCCCGCCTTGATGTCAGCCTGACATAGCTGTTATCGGATATCCCGAATTTTTCGGCGTCATCCCCGCTTAATTCGAGAAATGGCTCGGAAGCAACCAGATCAAGCGCCTTCGACCTGGTTGAGATGGTCCCGGAATGCTGCAGAACATCTCTTGTTACCAACAAAAGCGGATATTCCGGATCCGGCGCTCCAGCATCCGAATACGTTACCGGATTAAATGCCTTTTTAGCCGGGACCTCAGGGTTATCCTTGATTGTGTTATTTATTTCGTATGTTATGCTCTCGAGGTCCCTGGCCGCAATGTCAGCCCCGAAAGACAATGACAGGTTGCGCAGTATCCGCCAGTCGGGAAGTGACTGGCCGGGGGCATCGACTATCTTCTGTAATTTCTGTGCGATCCCCTCTGCATTGATAAAAGTTCCGTCTTTTTCGGCCCAGCCGGAGGCAGGGAGTATAACATGCGCCAGTTTCGCCGTCTCTGTCATGGCTATATCCTGGACCACAAGGAATTTCAGGGATTTAAGCGTCCCTGTTATTTTTGAGCTGTCAGGAAAGATTGAGACAGGGTCTTCCCCCATTATGTAAAGGGCATTAACAGCACCGTCTTCATACAGCATATTAAAGATGTTCTTCCCTTCCGTCTGCATGATGTCCGGTCGGACTCCCATTATGTACAGCCCATGGGTATTTGCATATTCAGCCGGTATCTGGAGGGCATCCGGTTCTTCGCCGATAAGGATTATCAGGTTGGCGGCGGCTGATACGGTATCCATGCCCTTTGAATTCTCCGAGACACCAAGAGTAAATGATATCATCCTGTTCCGGGCGTTCGCGATCGTTTCCGCGGTGGATATGATATCTTCCTCCGGAATGCCGGTAATGAGCGACACTTTAGCGGGTGTATAGTCTTCAAGACCCTGTTCGAACCCGGAAAACCCTGCGATATTCGAGACAGCCGCCCTGTCGCAAAGTTCCCTGTCCAGAATCACCTTCATTATTCCGTTAAGAAACGCCGCAGACGTCCCCTCTTTCATCTTCAGGTGTTTTGAGCTGTGCCTTGTAAGTTTTGTTTCCACGCAGTCGGCGACAATTACCTGAGCTCCGTTCCTCTTTGCCTGGAGAATATTAAGCCCGAACACGGGATTGGTAATGCTTATGTCTGATTCCAGGACCAGGATAAGGTCTTTATCCAGGGGTGAATCCATATTTATCGAGTGAGTTTTCAGTCCAAAGGCCGCATCCAGCGCCTTCTGTACTTTTGCGTATCCGAACGATGCCGAAGAATCCATATTGTTTGAGCCGATTACATTCAGCATAAACTTCCTCAGCATGAAGTTGTCCTCGTTCGTGCATCTGTGCGATCCGATGGCGCCGATTGATTCCCTGCCGTTTGTATTGATGATCTTCTTCAGTTCCCCGCTTATGTATTCCAGGGCTTCATCCCATGTGGCCGGCACAAACGTCCCATCTTTTTTTATCAGCGGCGTCTTCAGCCGGGTATCACTGTAAATAAAATCGAAACCAAACCTGCCTCTCCCGCATAGATTTCCCCTGTTGCGACCGATGTCCTCCTTTCCCCTCGATCTGAGGATTTTCCCTTCCCTGACGCCTAAGGTCAACGTACAGCCGCAGCCGCAGAAGGGGCATATCGTCTCTTTTTCCTCGAGGAACCATGCGCGCGCCTTAAACTTGAAGGGCTTGCTCAGAAGCGCGCCGGTCGGGCAGACATCCACGCACTGTCCGCAGTAATCGCACTCAAGGATTTCGCCGAAAGCCGGCTGCACAACCGTGGGAAATCCCCTGCCGATCAACCCCAGAGCGCCACGCCCCTGATGTTCACTACAGATACGCACGCATTTTCCGCAGAGTATGCATCTATTGGAAGTCAGTTCAATCAGCGGCCCCCTGACATCGGGAGGAGCTTCTTTTCTGTGCCTTATAAACCGGCCTTCGGGCTTGCCATACTCATATGCCAGGTCCTGCAGGTCGCATTCACCGGCCTTGTCGCATACCGGACAGTCAAGCGGATGGTGGACGAGAAGCAGCTCAATGACCGTCTGGCGGACCTTCCTGAGTTTTGGAGTGTCCGTCTTCACGGCCCAGCCCGGCGCGGCGGGTGTGGAACATGAGGCAAAAAGCCTGGGCATGCCTTCCACCTCGACTACACACAGCCTGCATCCACCATATGGCCTGAGCCTCTTGTCAAAACAGAGGTTGGGTATCTTGATCCCGTTCATTCGGGCGGCGTTAAGGATTGTCGTGCCGTTTTCAACAGATATTTGTTTATCGTTAATAGTGAACTCAACCATACTATGCTTCCCCCTTTTTCGTGCTGCTTTCAGCACCAGCCGGTTCAGCCAATTCCGAAAGGTCGCCCTCATATCCCGCGGGCATGATCTTTACAGACCGGAATTTACATGCCTCATAGCAGCTTCTGCAATGAACACAGAGTTCCTGGATAATCTTGTGCGGTTGTTTCTTTTCACCGACTATCGCTTTTGACGGGCATCCCCTTAAACAGGCGCCGCATCCGGTACAGAGTTTTTCATCTATCCGGAAGGAACAGAGGTCCCGGCAGACGCCTGCCTTGCACCAGCCGTGTTTTATATGTGATTCATATTCATCCCTGAAGTACCTGATTGTTGTGAGCACCGGATTCGGCGCGGTCTGTCCGAGTCCGCAGAGCGATGTTGCGATGATGTCCCTGGATAGGTCTTCCAGTGTCGCGATATCCTCTTCCCTGCCCCTGCCCTCCGCAATATCGGTCAGAATATCAAGCAATATTCTTGTCCCAACCCTGCAAGGAGGACATTTGCCACAGGATTCGTCCGCCGTGAATTCCAGGAAAAATTTCGCCATGCCTACCATGCATGTGTTGTCATCCATCACAACCATTCCCCCTGAACCGACGATCGCCCCGGTTGCGACTATATCCTCATATGTTACAGGTGTATCAAGAAGGTGTTCCGGCACACAGCCGCCCGAGGGGCCGCCAAGCTGGACCGCCTTGAACTTCCCCCTTTTTTTTATTCCGCCGCCGACGTCGTGTATAATCGTCCGGAGAGGGATTCCCATCGGGACTTCGACCAGTCCAACGTTTTTTATGGTCCCGGTCAGCGCGAACACCTTGGTGCCTGAGCTCTTTTCGGTCCCCAGACTCCTGTACCAGTCAGCCCCTTTAAGGATTACAGGAGATATCTGCGCCAGGGTCTCGACATTGTTCAGCACCGAAGGTTTGTCCCATAACCCCTTATGTGCCGGAAACGGAGGACGAGGACGAGGCATCCCCCGTTTGCCCTCGATAGAACGCATCAGAGCAGTCTCTTCACCGCATACGAAAGCGCCGGCGCCCAGGTAGATTTCGAGACCGAAATCAAATCCCGTGCCGAGAATATTCTCTCCCAGAAGCCCCGCCTCAACCGCCTTGTCTATCGCCATTTGAAGACGTTTAACAGCCAGTGGATATTCGGCCCTGACGTATATATAACCATTGTGGGAACCGATGGCTTTGGCGCCTATAATCATTCCTTCGATGACTGAATGCGGGTCCGCCTCCATCACTGACCTGTCCATAAACGCCCCGGGGTCTCCTTCATCTCCATTACAGAGCATGAACTTGACGTCCGACTGAACTTTCGAGGCGAATTCCCACTTCAACCCGGTCGGAAATCCAGCGCCTCCTCTACCCCTCAACCCCGAACTTTTCACAACGTTTATTATCTCTTCGGGGGTCATATGTATCAGGGCTTTTGCGGCGGCCTGGTAACCGTCTCTTGCTATATATTCCTCGATATTTTCGGGATCCATAAGTCCTATGTTTCGAAGCACCCTCAGCTTCTGGAGATTGAAAAACGGCATATCTGACCAGGGTGGAAGGGCGTAGGCCCGCGGGGGATTTCCTTCAATGAAATGTTCCGTCACGATCTTCCGCATCTTTTCAGCATTAAGGTCACAGTATTTGATCGTTTCGCCGCCTGTTTCTTCGACTGTGGCAATCGGCTCCCTGCCGCAGAGTCCGGCGCAGCCGGAAGAAGCGACAAGTATACCCTGGATACTGTTTTTTGCGATCTCATCCATCAGCGCATCCATAACTTCCCGTGCCCCTGCCGCAATCCCGCAGGTCCCCATATGCACAGTCACCTTTATCCTGTATCCGCCCTCACGCAAGGTGAATTCGTCTTTATACTTCTGTTTGATCTTTTGCAGGTCATCGGTCGTCAGCCTTGACATGTCAGCCCTCCTTTTCCACTGTCTCTTCAACCTCTTCCCGAGGTCCCGGCGCTACGACCGCCGGAGCGTATCGCCCAAGAATTTCCAGCGCCTTTTTCGGAGTTATCGACCCAAATGTCTCCTGGTCAACAACCATCACGGGCGCCAGGCCGCAGGCCCCCAGGCACCGCACGCCTTCGAGAGAAAATTTTTTGTCCCCGGTGGTATCACCAATATCTATATGTAACGCGTCTTTTATCTTTCCCAGCACTCCTTCAATGCCTCTTACGTAACACGCCGTGCCGAGACAGACCCTGATATTATGGTCACCCCTCGGTTTCATTGTAAAAAATGAATAAAAAGATACAACGCTGTGCACTTCCGCAGGAGGTATATTCAGGCCCCGACCGATTCTCTTCTGTACCACGGGCGGGAGATATCCCACAATTTCCTGGGCGCGCTGAAGAACAGGTATCAGCGCCCCGGGTTTGTCCCTGTATTCATGGATCACCCTGTCAAGTTCGACCGCCATCGCAGGCGGGAACTCTTCATCGACCTTCGCCTCTTCGGCCTTTTCGCCCTCTACCCATTGAACGGCCCTCCGGGTGACATCCAGTAGTACGGCGGGGGTGAAAGGCTTGGGAACATAGTCGATAATCCCGAGCCCAAGCGCCTCTTTTATAGTATCCTGTGACGGGTATCCGGTGATGATCACGATCCCGGTCGAAGGCCTGTTTTTTCTGATCCACCTGATGAGGGTTATACCGTCGACCTCCGGCATCTTTAGGTCTGTAAAGACAAGATCGTAGTCGTTCTGCTCAATTTCAAGGAGGGCTTCCCTGCCGCCAAGCGCTCCCTCAACATTATATCCTTCGCCCTCAAGCACCCTACGGGCGCTCTTTATAACGACAATCTCGTCGTCAACAATTAAGATCTTCGGCCCTGCTGCCATAAAATCCTCCTGTATAATCTCTAAATTTTTAACGGTTCGATGCGTGCCAGCCAGAGAAGCCAGCCCTCGCTGAGGTTGTCACGGATAAGAGCGCTCATTGCCGTATTCGCCTCATGGTTAAGTTCCACAACCCTGCCCGTCATAGGTGAAACGAGTTCCTCGGTCTGCCCTCCTCCCGAGATTATCTTTGCAAACGATTCACCCGCTGTAATGACTTTCATGTCCGGCAGCAGCTCGATATACATCAGCTGGCCCGCCAGCAGCCAGTACCTCACATCACAGCCTATTTCCCACTTCCCGCCTTCTGCAGGTCTGGCCCAGGTCCCCTCCTTGTAGTATATAATGGAGTTTTCCGTCCCCCTGAGTGGTACGATCTCATTTCTGAACTCATCGATAAACGCCTGCCGCAGAATCCAGCCCCTGTTGTCGAAGACCTTTTTCGCGACGTTCATCATAAACTCCGGGGTAAAAGGTTTTTCGATGAACTCGAATGCGCCGAGCATTACGGATTCTTTTGCGTCCTCGATAGTGGGATACCCCGTTATAATTACAACATCCAGTTCGGGCTGAACTTTTTTTGTCTCTTTAAGCACGGTTATCCCGTTTACATCCGGCAGTCTTATGTCTGAGATCAGCAGATCGAACTCTTCCCGGGAGACTTTTTTTATCGCGTCCTCACCCTTATCGGTAGTTATAATATTAAAGCCTTCGGCGCCGAGGATTCTTTTGCAACTCAACGTTACAACAGGGTCGTCGTCAAGTACTAATATCTTCCCTTTCTTTTCCATGATGGCCTCCAGTTTTTTTAATTAAAACACTGCATGACAATAAACCGAAAACGCCCCGCTAAAATTTCTGTGAACAATGACGTTGCATATCACTATGTCTCTGCACCTGGGTCCCTTCAGTAACAGCAAAGACATCCAGCATGTAATCAGAGGACTTTACCGGGGATTACCGCTTCTTCTGCTCAAATGCGTTGCGGACAGCCGAAACAAGCGCGTCAGGAGTAAAAGGCTTTTCAATATAATCGAAAGCCCCGAGCTTGATCGCTTTCACGGCAGTGTCGACTGTCTGATATCCCGTTATAATGATAACCTCGATCCCGGGCCATTCTTCCTTGATCTTTCCGAGCACCTCTATTCCATCCATATCCGGCATCTTCAGGTCGGTAAGAACAAGATTAAACTCCTCTTCTTCGATCATTTTCAGGCCGTCAAACCCATTCCGGGCCATCTTCACTTCATAGCCTTCGGGTGTGAGCGCCCGGCTGCAGCTTGTCCTTACAATGTCTTCATCGTCAATTACCAGGACTTTACCTTTACTCATGACTTATTCCCTGCATACGGGAAGCCGGATAAAAAAACTGCTCCCTTCACCAAGTTTGCTTTTAACAAAAATACTCCCTCCATGTTCCTTTATAATGCCGTGGCTGACAGCAAGACCCAGTCCCGTGCCTTTGCCAACAGGTTTTGTTGTAAAAAACGGCTCGAACAGCTTCTCGATATCTTCTTCTCTTATGCCCGAGCCTGTATCCCTGAATTCGATTTCCACGAATTCCTTGCCCTCGTCCTGTATGGTCCTCGTGGTGATTGTTATCGTCCCCTTTCCATCGAATGCATCGGCGGCGTTCATAATCATGTTAAGAAAGACCTGCTGAAGCTGAGAAGGGTCCGCCTTTACCGGCGGAAGAGATTTGTCAAAGTTTATGATCAGCTTGACGTTAAAGAAATCCGCCTTATTACGCACTATATTCAGTGAGCTGCTTAATACGTCATTGACGTTGATCAGGGTTTTTTCTGCCGCCGACGCCCTGGCAAAACCGAGCAGACCTTTTATGATATTCGAACACCGGTTCGCCTGGTCTATGATTACGTCTATGTCCTCCCTGTCCTCAGACCCTTCAGGGAATTTTTTCCGCAGGAGATGGCCGAAGGTCACAATGCCTGTAAGCGGACTATTTATCTCATGCGCCACTCCGGCAGCCATTCTTCCCAGGGAGGCCAGTTTTTCTGAATGAATAAGCTGCGCCTGCGCTTTCTGCATGGCTTCGGTCTTTTCCATCACCTTTTTCTCAAGTGTATGGCCCCACTCGACAAGCTCATTCTTGGCCTTCTTCAGGTCGAGAGTCATGGCGTTAAACGCCTTCGCCAGATCACCCATTTCGTCCCTGGTATTTATAGTCACCTGATAATCAAGGTCGCCGGCGGCTACTCTCTCCATCCCCTGGGCAAGAAGGCTTACCGGGGTTGAGACGAACTTCCAGAGAATCGTACATAGAACAAGGGAGATAACAAAGAGAAAGACAAGCACATATATGATCATGGCTATACCCTGCTGTTTAATGCTCTTGTCAAGAAGCGCCAGAGAGAGATTCGCCTCAACGAGGCCGAGAACTTTCTGGTCCTTTGGATGAAAATGGCAGGTTGATGTATAGCAGGCCGGTTCATTGTAAATAGGCTGGACGATATTCAGCACCCTGTAATCTTTTTCCTTTTTTATGGACCAGGTCTTGGTATCTTTCGGGCGGTCACTCCCTGTATGACAGCCGGTACATACAGGAGAGGTCTTATCCAGTATAGTCCCTATGTCTTTTTTGTTCGATGAATAAGCGATCCTTCCATGCCTGTCGAATATTCTTATATTTAATACACCCTCTTCCGAGCCGATCGCTTCAATCGTCTGTTGTATAATAAGTTTCTGATAGGCCAGCATACCGTAACGGGTACTTTTCCTTACATACTCCACAAAAGAATAGCCATACTTCACCGAGCCTTCGATGAGCGCATTCTCCTGGTATCTGAAGAGAAAATACCAGAATATAAGACTGCCCGCAATCATCAATGTCCCGATTGTAATAATCAGTTTTCCCGTTAATGAATGTAAAGATTTCTTGACAAGCATTACTAAAGAAATTTATAACATTATCGGATAATTAATGCAAGATAAAAACCTAAATCTACAACTTTAATTTTTTTCTTGACTTCTTTGCTCTATTTAGCTATAAATTAAAGCGTAATGACTGGATCATATTTACCTGCGGAATATTTGCCGATATTGATTTTTCTTATGATTGCCTTAGCTTTTGGGCTTGGCGCCCTGTTGCTTGGCGAGGCTTTCAGACCGAAAAGACCTTATGCCGAGAAACTGATGCCCTATGAGTCCGGCAATCTCCCCGTAGGCGAACCGCGACAGAGGTTTTCGATCCGGTTTTATATTATCGCCATGCTTTTTGTTGTATTTGATGTAGAGGCTGTTTTCCTGTATCCCTGGGCCGTAGTCTTTGATAAGATAGGATTATTTGCTTTTATCGAAATGGTTATTTTTATAATAATATTGCTTGTCGGATATATATACGCATGGAAAAAGGAGGCGTTTGTTTGGGACTAATTACGACGGACACCACTGGCAATCAGCTTGTTGAGGTTGAAGAAGGTACGGTGATCATGGCTCCGAATATCATCATAACCTCCATGGACAAGCTGATCAACTGTAGCAGACGATCATCACTGTGGCCCATGACCTTCGGCCTTGCCTGCTGCGCGATAGAGATGATGGCGACTTACGCAAGCCACAATGACCTGGACAGGATGGGAATCATCCCCAGGGGCTCCCCAAGGCAGTCCGATTTCATGTTTGTCGCCGGAACTGTCACAAAAAAAATGGCGCAGATAGTCAGAAGAGTTTATGACCAGATGCCCGAACCACGATATGTTATCTCCGTCGGCAGCTGCGCCAGCAGTGGCGGCATATTCAATACATACAGCACGGTACAGGGTTGTGACACCATTCTCCCCGTTGATGTATATATCCCCGGCTGTCCTCCAAGGCCCGAGGCATTTATTGACGGGATAATAAAACTTCAGGAAAAGATAAAGCACGAGCATTTCAGGTGGAGCAGGTGGAGATGAACTCCAGGCAAGCGGCCCCCGGTTCTCTTTGAGACAGGCTGCAATTATAAACTATTAACTACTTGAATTCAGTTAGCTGCATATATGGAACCTTTAGAGATAGCAGACAAGATAAAAGAGATATTTCCTGCTGAACTCCTTGATATCAGGGAATTCAGGGAACAGGTGTCGATCACCCTCGGCAAATCCCGAATTCTCGAAATCTGTGGATATCTGCATGATAATCCCGATCTGCATTTCGATTACCTTGTTGATCTGTGCGGAATGGATTATCTCGGCAAAAAAGAGGTGAGGTTCGAAGTCGTCTATAATCTCTATTCAATGAAACACCGTCATCGCATACGGCTGAAAGCCGGGGTATCCGGGGATGGTCCGGCCATAGATTCCGTTACACCCGTCTGGAGAGGCGCGGACTGGCATGAAAGAGAGGTCTATGACATGTTCGGGATCGTATTTAACGGACATCCCGACCTCCGCAGGGTGCTGATGCCGGAAAACTGGGAAGGACATCCATTAAGAAAGGACTATCCTATCAAGGGGCCTGAAAAAGAATGGCAGGGATTCATCGAAGTCCTTGACAGGGCGGAGAGGTTCAGGGAGTTTGAGTGGCGTGAATAACAGGAGCAACCCGGAAGAAGAGATAAAAAACAATTAACCATGGAACATATTGAAGACATAGAAAAGCCGTTCAGGACCCAGGAATTGACTATCAGCATGGGGCCGCAGCATCCGGCTACACACGGAGTGCTCAGGCTTGTGCTTAACCTCTCGGGAGAGAATGTCGTAAAATGCACGCCATATGTCGGGTACCTCCACAGGGGGATTGAGAAGCTCGGCGAAAACAGGACGTATTTTTCCGCGCTCCCGCTTAGCGACCGGCTTGATTATATAGCCTCGATGAACAATAACGTCGGATACGTAAACGCGGTAGAAAAACTCTTCGGCATCGAAGTTCCCGAAAGGGCCAAATTCATCCGGACCATGGTGGCGGAGATGGGAAGAATTTCGAGTCATATCGTATGGCTCGGCACACATATCCTGGACATCGGAGCCACAACACCGTTCCTGCATTCCATGGCGCAGAGGGAACGGTTGCTGGATCTCTTCGAAATTTTATGCGGGGCGAGGCTTACTGTAAGCTATCCGAGAATAGGCGGCGTCCGCAATGACGTTTCACAGGAGTTCCTCGACAGGCTTTATGATTTCGTCCAGGAGTTCCCTGCAAATATGGATAACTATGAAACCCTTGTTACAGACAACAGGATATGGAAGCACCGGACTGTCGGCATAGGCGTTATATCTGCTGAAGAAGCGATCAACTGGGGACTGACAGGCGGCACACTCAGGGGTTCGGGTGTTGATTACGACGTAAGGAAGTACGCGCCGTATGATGCCTATGACAAGGTTGAATTCGACGTCCCTGTCGGCAAAAACGGCGACTGTTACGACAGGTATCTCGTCAGGGTCGGCGAGCTGAGACAGGCAAACAGGATAATTAAACAGTGCATAGAAAACCTTCCTGCGGGGCCTATAATGTCGGATGTCCCGAAATTGACCCTTCCCCCGAAGGATATGGTTATGAAAGACATGGAACACCTCATACACCAGTTCATACTGATAACAAAAGGCCCCACAATACCTGAGGGCGATGTGTATATGGGCACAGAGGCTCCGAAGGGTGAACTTGGATTTTATTTTGTCAGTGACGGCACCGGCAAACCATACAGGATGAGGGTCAGGGCGCCCTCTTTTGTTCACGCGTCCGTACTGCCGAGATTATGCGAGGGCGGCCTCGTTGCCGATGTAATCGCAAACATCGGCACAATAGACATTGTGCTGGGTGAATGTGACAGATAAACAGATGAATGAGCAGGCGAAAAACAAAATTATGCTGAGTGAAGCGGCCATAAAAGAAATTGAGGTAATAAGGGCCAAATATCCCACAGCACGGGCGGCCCTTCTTCCGGCGATATATGTCGCCCAGAGGGAGTTCGGGTGGCTGTCCCCGGAGGCCTATGAATCTGTCTCGGACATGCTCGGCATCCCGAAGGCGATTGCCAGGGGCGTTGCGACATTCTACGCAATGTACAGGCATAAACCGATGGGGAGAAATATTGTTCAGCTCTGCACAAATGTCTCGTGCATGATACTGGGTGCGGAGAAACTCGTGGATTTTCTTAAGAACAGGTACGGCCTTGAACCCGGTGGAACAGACCCTGACGGAAGATTTTCACTGGTGATCATGGAGTGTATCGGCGCATGCGGAACCGCACCGGCAATGCTCGTAAATGAAGACTTTTATGAAGACCTTACAGAAAAATACATAGAAGAGATACTGGAAAAATACAAATAAAAAATATGGAAAAGGTGCTTTTAAAGAACATAGAGAATCCGGATTCAGCCGATATAGGCGAATACAGAAAGGCCGGAGGTTACGGAAGTCTTCTGAAGGCCCTTGAACTTGAACCGAAAGCCATTATAGAGGAAGTAAAAAAGGCCGGGCTGAGAGGGCGCGGAGGAGCGGGATTCCCTGTAGCCATGAAATGGACATTCGCCTCGTCGGACCCCAAGTTTCCCAAGTACCTTCTCTGTAACGCGGACGAAGGGGAGCCCGGCACGTTTAAGGACCGGCCGATACTCGAGAAAAACCCCCATCTCCTGATAGAGGGCATGATCATCTCGGGTTATACCCTTAAAGCTGAATACGGTTATATCTATCTCAGGGGTGAATATCCGGAGGCGAAACATATACTGGACAGGGCGATCGCCCAGGCTTATGAAAACGGTCTGCTTGGTGAAAAAATCGCTGGAAAAGATATCAGGTTCCATCTCGTGGTCCATCAGGGCGCGGGGGCGTATATCTGCGGCGAGGAGACGGCACTGATCGAATCACTTGAGGGCGACAGGGGGCAGCCGAGAATCAAGCCCCCATTCCCGGTCAATGTCGGAGCATTCTCGTTGCCGACGATCGTAAACAATGTCGAGACCCTTTCTAATCTGCCGTACATAATTGAGATCGGCGGTGAGGCGTACTCAAAGATAGGCAGTCCCGACTGTCCGGGCCCCAAACTTTATTGTGTCAGCGGACATATTGAAAAGCCGGGTGTCTACGAACTACCAATGGGCACAATCCTCAAGGACATAATTTATACACACTGCGGTGGAATCAAAGGCGGTCGGACGCTAAAAGCGGTCATTCCCGGCGGTATTTCGACGCCTGTACTGCCGCCGGACAAATTAGACTGTCCGATGGATTTTGTGAATATGCCAAAGCATGGAAGCATGCTCGGTTCCGGCGCGGTTATTGTTATGGATGAAAGTGTATGCCTCGTCAAGGTCTGTTACAGGGCGTTGAAGTTTTTCGAGCATGAATCCTGCGGGAAATGCACTCCCTGTCGTGAAGGCACCGGATGGCTCAGGAGTATCCTCGGAAGAATAGAAGACGGCGGCGGCGTTGACGGCGACATAGAACTTCTGCTGTCGGTCTCGGGCAACATCATGGGCAAAACATTCTGCCCGCTCGGCGACGGCGCGGCGTCTGTAGTGCAGAACTTCATCAAACATTTCAGACCTGAATTTGAAGATCATATAAAAAACGCAGGGTGTTCCCTGAAGAATTAAAGGGTTATCATGATAACAGTAAACATAAACGGTAAAGATATAAAACTCGAAAAGGCGGTCACGGTGCTTGAGGCTGCAAGGTCCGCGGGGATCAAGATACCGACACTCTGTTATCATGAACAGCTGGAGAAATACGGCGGCTGCAGACTCTGTCTTGTAGAGGTCGAGAAGATGCCGCGACTCCAGACCGCCTGCACGCTTATATCGGCTGACGGGATGGTGATCAGGACAGAGACCGAGCAACTGGCCGAGGTCCGCAGGGGTATCCTCGAATTTCTACTCATCAATCATCCACTGGACTGTCCTTACTGCGACAAGGCGGGCGAATGTGAACTCCAGGACCTTGTGGAGAAATACGGGACGGCCAAAGGGAGATACAGGGAGAAGAAGAGAACTGTCCCCGAAAGCCTGGAAGATCCGGTAATTGTCCGGAATATGGGGAGATGCATCGCCTGCACACGGTGTGTGAGGATGTGTGAGGGTGTCCAGGGCGCATCAGCCATCGCGGTCATAAACAGGGGCGGGCATTCGCATATCGAGCCCTTTTCCGGAGGCAGGTATGACTGTGAATACTGCGGCAACTGCGTCTCCGTATGCCCCGTCGGGGCGATCATGTCCAGGCTGCACAGACACAGCTACAGGCCCTGGCAGGTGAAGGAGAATATCGAGACGGTATGTCCTTACTGCGGGGTTGGCTGCACTGTTGTCCTGCAGGTCCGCGATGACGTCATAAAACGGGTCGTTCCCAGGATTGGTTCTGTTGTCAACAACGGGATGCTATGTTCCAGGGGAAGATTCGGTTATGAATTCGTTGGCAGCAGTGAGAGGCTTACATCGCCGCTTGTAAAAAAGAACGGCGTACTTGAAGAGGCCACATGGGAAGAGGCAATCAGCCTAGTCGCCAACAGACTGAAAGAAGCCAGGGACGGATACGGCGGCGCGGCTGTAGCCGGAATCGCATCGCCAAGATGCACCAACGAGGATAATTTCGTCTTCCAGAAATTCATGAGGGTCGCCCTCGGAACGAATAATATAGACAGCTCGGCACGGACAGGGTATGCCGGCGCGCAGAGTTTCATCGAAAATATATCCGGACAGGGTGCAACCGCGAATATCATATCAGGCCTTTCGAATTCCGATGTTGTCCTGGTGACCGGCGGAGACCCCACAACGGTAAACCCGATACTCGGCCTGCAGATCAGGTCCTGCGCCGGAAAAGGCGGCGATATCCTCACACTGGGCCATATCAGGGGTCTCAGGCATTTCAACCCGGCGGAACTGAGGCCCGCGCTATTTACCGAGACCCTCCTGCTTGAGGGGATACTCCACTCACTTAAAAATACAAAGGAATTACCAGGATCGAACCCGAAGTTCGAGGCAAAGATCCGCGAACTCAATATTTCACCCGAAGATATCATGAAGACATGCGGGGTTTCAGAAGAAGATTTTAACGGATTCCTCAAAAAACTCTCTGGGGCCGCCAATCCCGCCATAATAATCGGAAAAGAATTGATCCAGAGCATAGGGAGCAGCTACAAGTTATTCCTGGTCCTGGCGATAAATTATCTCATCAACGGCAGGGTCTATCTGCTTTCCGAACGCGCGAACGAACAGGGTATTATTGATATGGGCTGCACGCCCGACTCGCTGCCCGGATGCAGGCCGGTCGCCTATGCTGAATTCAGGAGGAGATACGAGACGGCATGGAAGTCTACAATCCCGGAGAAGCCCGGCCTTTCGATCTTCGAGATGATGGACTCGGCAAGAAACGGGGCTCTGAAAGCCATGTATATAATGGGAGAAAACCCTTTGGTGAACATTCCGGACTCTCATGCCTCGGAGACCGCCCTGAAGAATCTTGACTTCCTTGTTGTGCAGGATATCTTCCTCACAGAGACGGGGAAACTTGCCGATGTCGTACTTCCCGCCCTGGGCTGGGCTGAAAAAGAAGGAACATACACAAATATGGAGCGGAGGATTCAACGCCTGAGGAAGGCCGTTTACAGGGACGGGATGGAAGACTGGAAAATACTATCCGAGGTCGCAAAAAATATGGGCGTGAAATTTAACTACGCGGACGCTGAAGAGATTTTCAATGAAATCCGCAGGGTCTCGCCGCTTCACAGGGACCTGACATACAATGAAATAGAAAAAGGAAACGCCTTATATCCTTACAAAGGCGAGCCGCTCCGTGGCGTCATGGAAGACATAGAAAGCCATAAAGGCGACAGACCGGAAGCAGGCGACAAACTTTATCTCGGACTGGAAAGGCCCTTGTTCCACTCAGGAACCCTGAGCACAAAGGCCCCCGCGCTTTTACAGATCTACCCCGAAGCGGTCGCAACTATCAGTCAGTCGACCGCGGAGAAGTTCTCCCTGAAGCCTGGAGATAAAGTCAGGGTAACCACAGGCGCCGGTTCGCTTGAACTCCCCGTCGCTGTTGATGATGCTGTCCACGGCTCGCTGGTTATGATCACAAACAATTTCGAGGGAAAAGGTGCATTCGGGTTAATAGAGTATATTGCCGACCCGGTCACGAAGGCCCCTGTGATTGAAGGAATTGAAGTGCATTTAGAAAAGGACGGAACAGTTTAATGGAAAGATTTTTCGAGACTATTGTCGCCCCGGGGGCTGTAGATTTCATGCTGTATATAGGAGTAATTCTTCTCAAGGTAGTCGTCGTGGTCGCCATAGCACTTCTGCATGTAGCCTTCGCCACTTATTTCGAACGCAAGGTGATGGCCCGCATGCAGCTAAGAATCGGCCCCAGGGAAGTCGGCCCCTTCGGTCTCCTCCAGCCTTTCGCGGACGGCATCAAATTGTTCTTCAAGGAAGATATTATACCGGCCAACGCGGATAAACCGATATTTTATCTTGCGCCGATCATCTTCTTTGCCGCCGCCCTCACTTCATTGTCCGTGTTGCCGTTTTTCAGCGGTTTTGTCGTGGCCGATATAAACATAGGCCTGCTCTTCCTCCTTGCAATGTCTTCCCTTGGGGCATACGGCATCATGATGGCGGGATGGGCGTCCGACTCGAAATTCGCGTTCCTCGGCGGTCTCAGGTCGGCCTCGCAGATTATCAGTTACGAGATAGCGATAGGACTCAGCCTCGTCGGCGTCATAATCATGGCGGGCTCCCTTAACCTTTCTGATATAGTAATAGCACAGCATAATTACCCGACCGGCATGTTCGCGATACCCCAGTTTCTGGGTTTTGCTGTATTTCTCGTGGCGGCCCTGGCTGAAACCAACAGGCTCCCGTTTGACCTTCCCGAGGCTGAAAGCGAACTTGTCGCGGGCTATTTCACCGAATACAGCGGATTCCGTTTTGCGATGTTCTTTCTCGGAGAATATACAGGAATGTTAATTATGTCCTCGATCGCTACATTATGTTTTCTGGGCGGCTGGACCATCCCGGCCTTTATCACGAATTTCCTGCCGTTCCTGTCTTACGTGCCGGGCATTGTCTGGTTCCTGGCCAAAGTATATTTCCTGATGTTCTGCTATTACTGGGTAAGATCGACTTTCCCTAGATACAGATACGACCAGCTTATGGCGATCGGGTGGAAGATCCTCATACCCCTGGCGCTTGCTAACATACTGTTAACCGGCCTTGTAAAATCCTTGAGTAAGGGACTGCAATGAAAAAGGAAGTTTTTTTAAAGACTATGTCGTTTATAGATCTGATAAAGGGGATGGCGTTCACCCTGAAGACATTCCTCTTCACCAAACCTGTCACTAGGCGCTATCCCAACAAGATTAAAATATACGCCCAGCCGGGCTTCAGGGGGCTTCACGCGCTTGCCAAAGATGAAGATGGCAGGATGAAATGTGTTGGATGCGGCCTCTGCGGGGCATACTGCCCTTCACAGTGCATTCATATCTATACCACTGAAGGCGAGGACCATAAAAAAGTTGTCGACAGATACGAAGTGGATGTCCTCAGATGCATCTTCTGTGGTTTTTGTGTCGAGGCCTGTCCGTTCGGCGCCATCACACTGACCGAACACTATGAATACGCCGCTTATAAAAAAGAGGATTTTCTCATGACAAAGGAAAAACTCCTGGATAACTGGGACAAATATATGTCTGGAGAGAAAGGCCGCAGGTATTTCCTGGATTTCTGGCGTCCGAAATCAGAGGATTTCACCGGATACAAGGGGCAGGCAATGTTCAGTAAAACAAAGCCAAAGGAGAATGACCAGGTATGATACAACAACTATTCTTCGCATACTTTTCGGCTGCGATAGTCCTTCTATCCATACTCGTCATTACGAGAAGGAACCCCGTCCACAGCGTTATGTGGATGCTCCTTCTATTTTTCCATTTAGCCGGACTTTATCTATTCCTCGGCGCTGAATTCATAGCGGCCATTCAGGTAATCGTTTACGCGGGAGCAATACTCGTGCTCTTTCTCTTCGTCGTGCTGCTCCTTAACCTGAGAGAGGAACTGAAGACGAACAGGTTTATCACTTCATGGCCCGTCAGTTTAATTATCTGCGGCGGAATATTTCTGCTTATCATTTACTCCCTCAGGGACTTTCTACTGGGTCCGATCGGAAAATATTCAGTTGAATACGTGAGGAAGGAAACCAACACGGTAGCGCTGGGAAAGATTCTGTACACAGAATTTCTTTTACCGTTCGAGATAGCGTCCCTGGTGCTGCTTGTCGCCATCATCGGCGCGATCGTACTTGCCAAGAGAAGGGAAAAGAGTCACTGAAAGGTATATTTAATGCAAAACATGGATAACATAAGAGTGGAGAGTGCGGAATGGTCCCTTTAGACTGGTATCTCATATTAAGCGCGACAGTCTTCATGATCGGGGTCTTCGGGTTCCTGACAAGGAGAAACATAATAATCATGTTCCTGTCGATTGAACTGATGCTGAACGCAGTCAATATCAGCCTGCTATCTTTCAGCCACTACATGCAGGACATGAGGGGGCAGATACTCGCCTTCTTCGTTATAGCCGTGGCGGCGGCGGAAGCCGCGATAGGTCTGGCGATAATCATAGCGCTATTCAAAAACAAGGCCACTGTTCATGTGGACGAAATGAACGAGATGAAGGGATGAGGAGCAGGAGATGAACAATTATCTTTTAGTACCTCTGTTGCCGCTTGCGGCGTTTTTGATCAATATCCTGCTGGGCAGGAACATACTCAGGGAGAAGGCTCACTGGGTCTCGATCTTCGCGGTGGCCGGCTCATGGATAGTCTCGGTGATGATTCTACTGGATGTTCTGAACGGGAAAACCCTTGACGAGGACGTCTATACATGGATAATCTCCGGCACATTCAAGGTCTCCGTCGGGGTGCTTATCGACCAGCTCACGGCGGTTATGCTTATCGTCGTAACGACCTGCAGCATGCTTATACATATATACTCGGTAGGCTATATGCACGGGGACAAAGGCTATTACAGGTTCTTTGCCTATCTCAGCCTTTTCACCTTCTGCATGCTCATGCTTGTAATGTCCAACAACTTCCTTCAGTTATACTTTGGATGGGAGGGGGTGGGTCTCTGCTCATACTTCCTTATAGGATTTTATTTCAATAAAAAATCAGCATCCGATGCCGGCAAAAAGGCATTTATAGTCAACCGGTTCGGGGATTTCGGCTTCGGACTCGGGATAATAATCATATTCCTGACGTTTGGGTCCATTTACTACGGGCCGGTCTTCAGTCAGGCCGGCGGATTCGCGGAACAGACAGTGAATTTCCTGGGATATGACGTCCACCTCATGACGCTGATAGCGCTCCTCCTCTTCTGCGGGGCGATAGGGAAATCAGCGCAGATGCCCCTTCACGTATGGCTTCCAGACGCCATGGAGGGCCCGACTCCGGTCAGCGCCCTCATCCATGCCGCCACCATGGTTACAGCCGGTGTATTTCTGATTGCACGGTGCAGCCCGATATTCAACCTTTCCGAGGTGGCGATGGTGCTGGTGGCCCTAACAGGCGCCATAACATCCCTTTTTGCAGCCTCGATCGCCCTTGTACAGAAAGACATCAAACGGATTATCGCCTATTCCACCATAAGCCAGCTTGGGTATATGTTCCTTGCGTGCGGAGTCGGGGCGTATACAGCCGGTGTATTCCATCTTTACACCCATGCCTTTTTCAAGGCGCTCCTCTTCCTCTGCGCTGGCAGCGTAATGCATGCCATGTCGGGAGAACTCAATATACAGAAGATGGGCGGTCTGAAAAAATATATGCCGGTGACATACTGGACCATGCTCTTTGCATCCCTGAGCATCTCCGGGGTCCCCGGGTTTGCAGGCTTCTTCAGCAAGGACGAGATACTCTGGCTTGCATATGCGGGGACAAATCCAGTAGGTAAATTAGTATGGGCGATCGGGACAATCGTCGCGTTCATGACCGCGTTCTATTCATTCAGGCTCATATTCCTCACCTTCCACGGTGAGTTCAGGGGCACGCAGGAGCAGGAGCGCCATCTGCACGAATCACCGAAGACTATGACCATACCGCTCATACTGCTCTGCGTGGGGGCTGTCGGCGCCGGATGGGTCGGCATACCGCATCTGCTCGGCGGCGGGGCTTACTTTACCGAATTCATGAAACCCCTCTTCGGCCATCCCGAGGCCGTCGGCACACATGCGGAAGAAGGGATGCTCATGATGATATCCGTGATCGCGGGATTCTCGGGTATAGGGCTTGCGGCATTATTCTATCTCAAGAGGACGGACATCCCCCTGAAACTCGGACAACAGTTCAGCTCTGTTTACAGGGTGCTTTTTAATAAGTATTATGTGGATGAACTTTACAGTTTTATAATCGTAAGACCGGCGATATGGACAGGGCGGAACATACTGGCGGGCATTACCGATGCAAAAATTATCGAGTCCGTAGTCAACGGAGTTCCGAATGCTATCGGCGGATTCAGCAGGGCGCTCAGAAAGATACAGACAGGAGTTCTGCATCACTATGCGGCAGTCATGGCGCTTGGACTATTAATCATTTTAGCGGTTATGCTTTTGGGGTGATTCTACAGTGGAAAAGACAATAATAAATAACCTGGGATTCCCGGTGCTCAGCACACTGATATTCCTGCCTGTAGCCGGCGCGGTCTTTCTGCTCTTTGTAAACAGGAGCCGGGGGACTGTTATCAAAGGGGTGAGCCTTGTCATCAGCCTGATAACGTTCATACTTTCATTGCCCCTCTTTGTGAAATTCGACAGGACGACTCACCTGATGCAGTTTGTTGAAAGGCATGAATGGATTCGTGCCTGGAACATCAACTATCACCTGGGAGTCGACGGCATAAGTATTCTCTTTGTGCTTCTGTCAACACTTATTACGATTCTCTGCGTTCTCATCTCCTGGAACTCCATCAGGATGAAGATCAAGGAGTTTTACATATCCTTGCTTGTCATAGAAGGCGCCATGATAGGGGTCTTCTGCTCGCTTGACTTCATGCTCTTCTATCTCTTCTGGGAGGCGATGCTGATCCCGATGTACCTCCTTATAGGCGTATGGGGAGGTCCTAACAGGATTTACGCCGCGACAAAGTTTTTCCTCTATACTCTCGTAGGTAGCGTGCTGATGCTGGTCGGAATAATCGTCCTCTATCTTTACTCGGGCGGGACATTCGATATCCTTGAACTCATGACAAAGACATACCCATACAATATGCAGCTCTGGCTTTTCTGGGCATTTTTTGCGGCCTTCGCGGTCAAGGTTCCGATGTTCCCTGTTCATACATGGCTTCCCGACGCGCACACGGAAGCGCCGACAGCAGGCAGCGTAATACTTGCCGCCGTGCTTATAAAAATGGGGGCTTACGGTTTCCTCCGGTTCTCACTGCCTCTGTTCCCGGAGGCGTCAAAGGCAATGACGCCCGCAATGCTTGTCCTTTCCGTCATAGCCATCATATACGGCGGTGTCATCTGCCTGGCGCAGACAGACATGAAACGGCTGATCGCCTACAGCTCGGTAAGTCATATGGGTTTTGTGACCCTGGGAATATTCTCGCTTAACACACAGGGGATGGAAGGCGGCATACTGCAGATGATAAACCATGGAATCATCACAGGCGCCCTCTTTCTGAGTGTCGGGATGATATATGACAGGACGCATACAAGGCAGATAGCCGATTACGGCGGTGTTGCATCCGTAATGCCGCTTTATGCAGCCGCCTTTATGATATTCACACTCGCATCGATCGGACTGCCCGCCACTAACGGGTTCATCGGCGAGTTCCTGATAATCCTTGGTGGATTTGCAGCAAAACAGTGGGCGGGAGTCCTTGCGGCAACCGGTATTATCATTGGCGCGGGCTATATGCTGTGGCTTTATCAGCGGGTCTTCTTCATGCAGACAAACCCGAAGGTGGCTGAACTGAAAGACATTAACGCGCGGGAGATGGTCACGCTTCTGCCGATGGTGCTGCTTATATTCTGGATAGGCCTGTACCCGAACACTTTTCTCGGCTTTATGCACGAGTCCGTGCGCCACCTGCTCGAACGTATAAATGAAGGCAGCGGACAGGAGATCGCCGCCGCAAAAAATATCATGGAGATTCTGAAGTGAGTAATATGGAGGGTTTTTAATGCCTGAATTTGTTATGCCTGACTTGCAGCCTATAATGCCTGAGATTGCATTGACCTGTCTGGCGCTTGCGGTCCTTCTCGCTGATCTTTTTATTAAGAGAAAAGAGGTGATAGCGCTTCTGAGCATACTAAGCGTTGGAACAGCCGCGTGCCTGATGGGCGATTCTCTCGGGGTTACATTTAACGGCATGTTCATATCCGACGGCTATAGTATCTTCTTTAAGCTCATCTTTTTCCTTAACGTTATACTTACCATCCTGATCTCCGTTAAATACCTTGTGATCGAAAGAGTGAATTTCGGGGAATATTACGCCCTGCTACTCTTTTCCACCATCGGCATGATGATCATGGCGTCGGCGGGTGACCTGGTAGTCCTTTTCCTGGGAATCGAGCTTATGGCGTTGAGCACCTATATACTCGCCGGATTCATCAGGTACGACGTCAAATCAAACGAGGCGTCAGTAAAGTACTTCCTGCTCGGGGCATTCGCATCAGCCTTTCTGCTTTACGGAATAGCCATAATATACGGCCTTACAGGCACAACGAACATTCAGGCAATAGCTGATTATATAGGCAGGAACGGCCTTGCTGGCAATCCCGTTCTGATGGTATCGATGATCTTTTTTGTGATCGCTTTTTCGTTCAAAATCGCCGCGGTCCCTTTCCATATGTGGGCCCCGGATACCTATGAAGGCGCGCCCACATCTATTACAGCATTCATGTCGGTCGGCCCCAAGGCGGCCGGTTTTGCGGTCCTCGGAAGGGTCTTTCTCACTGCATTCGGCTCTGTCAGGGTGGAATGGGCGGCCATCCTGATCCCGATAGCGATATTGACAATGGGCGTCGGTAACATCGTCGCCCTATCCCAGACGAATATTAAGAGGATGCTGGCGTATTCTTCAATAGCACATGCCGGCTACATACTGATCGGGATAATTACAGGCACACTCCAGGGTACCGCTGGCGTACTGACATACCTTTTGATATATGCGTTTATGAACATGGGCGCATTCGCTGTAATCATAATGCTGAGGTCGGAAGACTTCAGAGGCGATAAGATAACTGATTACAAAGGACTCGCGAAAACCCATCCACTGGCCGCGGCTCTTATGCTGGTGTTCATGTTCTCGCTCACAGGAATTCCACCGACAGCAGGGTTCTGGGGCAAATTTTATATTTTTATGGCCGCGATAAACGCCGGATACACATGGCTCGTCGTAGTCGCCCTTATATTCAGCGTAATATCCGCATACTTCTACCTCAGGATAGTGATCTACATGTACATGAAAGAGCCGAAAGAGACGGTCAGACTCACCACGTCCCCTACCCTGGGACTCGCCCTTGCCATAACACTGGCGGCGGTCATCATTATCGGTGTATTCCCTGACAGAGTAATAGAGTTCGCACGCATCGCTCTTACAGGATTTTAAAGCTGTCAGAATACTATCACCAAATTCTGACCCTGAAGGGTTTTGCGCGCCCTCCTACTTGTAAAGCCGACCGGTGGACCACTAAAACCAGTAAGCCCCCCATAAAACAAAGACTTGTTACACCTCC
>JAYWMP010000177.1:0-1724 GCA_035873255.1 Nitrospirota bacterium | reverse complement strand
GAAGAACTCCCGTTGTGCCGTTCCTCCATCGTGATAACCCGATTAATAAATATATCGGGCTACTGCTCAGTAAAACGTTCAGGGCATAATCCTCTCGTCTCCCACGGGCCTGCAAGTGAGAAAAATAGATACTAAAATATCATTTCCGGTATAATATCCATTCCGTAGAATTGTAAAAGCAGGAGGAGATATTAATGGAAAAGATGATATTAGAGGCCGATCTGCCGGAACTTGAATTTTCAAGACGGGGAAAAGTGAGAGATATTTATGATATGGGGGACAGCTTACTGCTTATAGCGTCTGACCGGATTTCAGCATTTGATGTTGTGCTTCCAAGCGGAATTCCCGGAAAAGGGCGGCTTTTGACCATGATTTCAATATACTGGTTCAGGCAGATGGAGGAGATTATCAGGAACCATCTTATAGCCACCGATGTTAATGAATATCCCGAAAAATGCCATAAATACCGTGAACAACTCGAGGGAAGAAGCATGCTCGTTAAAAAGGCCCAGCCACTTCCTGTGGAATGTATTGTCCGGGGATATCTTTCTGGTAGCGGCTGGAAGGAATATAGCAAATCCGGCACTGTATGCGGGATAAAATTGCCCGCAGGCCTGAAAGAGTCATCCAGGCTGGACTATCCGATATTTACTCCGAGTACAAAGGCCGAGAAGGGCCATGATATTAATATCTCTTTTGAAGAGGCTGCAGGGATTGTCGGCCGGGATATGGCTGAAAAGCTGAAGGATGTCAGCCTGAAGATTTATTCAAAGGCGGTCGGCATGGCCGCGAAGAAAGGCGTTATAATCGCGGACACAAAGTTCGAATTCGGTATCTGCGATAACGAACTGATACTCATCGATGAAATACTCACACCTGATTCCTCCCGTTTCTGGTCGATCGATACATATGAACCCGGGAAGGCGCAGGACAGTTACGATAAACAGATAATAAGAGATTACCTGCTGACCCTCGACTGGAACCAGACATACCCCGGCCCTAAACTTCCCGAGGATATCGTCAGGAAGACCCAGGAGAGATATGAAGAGATATACCGGATAGTAACCGGATAGAGAGCCAGGCTGCTAATGCGTCGGGAAGACTCGGCGGAGAGGCTTCAGTTACCAGGTATTTGAAAGATAACTCTATATACAATGAATAATTTCTCAAACGGCGCCAAACCTGAAGGAAAGCAGACACCTCCGAAGGTAATCGTGATTATGCCTGCGTATAACGCTGAATCAACGCTTGAGCAGACCTATCGTGACATACCGGACGGGTCTGTTGATGAGGTCATTCTGACTGATGATTTCAGCTCGGACAGAACAGTCGAAATTGCAAAAAAACTGGGAATAACCGTTATCCAGCATAACGAAAACAGGGGCTACGGGGCTAACCAGAAGACCTGTTACAATGATGCGTTAAAGAGGGGCGCCGATATCATAGTTATGATACATCCGGACTATCAGTATGATCCGAGGATAATACCTTACGCGGTGGGGTTTATAATGACTGACATTTGTGACATTGTCATGGGTTCACGCATAAGAACGCGGCAGGAAACACTTGACGGTGGCATGCCGGTGTACAAGTACATCAGTAACCGTTTTCTGACCGCGTTTGAAAATATAGTATTAGGCCAGAACCTCGGTGATTTTCATTCGGGTTTTCGAGTTTTCAAAATAGAAGTATTGGAACGTATTGATTATCGCTCCAATTCCGAT
>JAYWMP010000109.1:0-4925 GCA_035873255.1 Nitrospirota bacterium | reverse complement strand
GGAATGACAGATAGAGACTGAGTTTATGGACAGACACTAAGTAAGGTATTTTCCGGGTAATATCTTTTTGAGGTATTCAATGCTTTTGATCACATTTTCGGGTGTATGACCTTCGATTGTATGGATTACGTCTGATTTCTGAAGCAGGCTGAAAAATTTCCCGAAATCGAATGTGCCGTCACCGACCGGAAGGTGCTGATCGGACGTCCGGTCATTGTCATGCAGGTGGAGTTCGAGTATATAAGGGTTTAGAGCTTCCATCCAGGTTTCAATCGGGACGTTCGAAAAAAGGTTGAAGTGGCCCGTATCAAAGCAGACGCCAAAATTATCTGAACTCATATTTTCCATCAATAGTTTCAGATTGGATGGTTCCTCTTCAAAGATATTTTCTATGGCGACTTTTATGCCGGCGTCATAAGCCCTTTTATTGATCTCATGCCATGTTATGAGGCTCTTTTCGAGCCATAAATTTACATGTAACGCATATTTCCATTTCTCATAACCTGAATGGAATACTATCGCCCTTGCGTCCAGTATTTCCGACAAAGAAAGCACATGCGAAAACCGCTCCATCGTGACCTTTCGCACAAGTGAGTCGATTGCCGCCGGGGATAGATCAATAAAAGGCGCGTGGATAGAAACCAATGGATTGAAGTCCAGCCTTTTTTTAAGGTTGATTACATCGTCTTTTGTTATATTGTCCAGAACAGCGGCGCTGATATATATTTCGAGATTCAGCCTCTCTTTTCTGATGACGCCAATATATTCTGATATCTTATTGTAAGGGATATGCGCGTGAGGATATAACACTATTTTGGAGTCACAGTCTCTTTGGCCTCTGATTTCTGTTCTGTTTCCGTCCCGGTCTTCTTCCCGGATTTTGATGGTTCGGCGGTCTTCGCGCCATTGCCTTTCTTTTCGCTGGTCCTGTTATTTGATGCATAATCAGTAGCATACCAGCCGGTCCCTTTCAATACGAATGTTGTGTTGGATATCTTCTTTCTCAACTTCCCGCCGCAGATGGAACATTCTGTAAGGGGACCCTCTGTGATTTTTTGCATAACTTCGTACTGTTTTTTGCATTTAAGACACTCATATTCATATATAGGCATAATGATAAAACCTCCAAAAAACAACCGTATATAATATAACGCATGGATCAAAACCGAGTCAATTTTTTTAAAAAATGAAAATGTATATATAATATAGATAATTATGTTTATAGCAGGATTAACAGGCAATTTTGGTATGGGAAAGAGCTATGTTTTGTCGGTGTTTAAGTCTCTCGGCGCGATAACGATGGACAGCGACGGGATTGTTGACCAGCTTCTGAAAGATGGGAAGGTCATTAATGAGATAAAGAACCTGGTCGGTAATAGAGTTATCGACGGCGACGGTTTGCCAGACAGGAAGTATATTGCTGACAAAATATTTAGTAACAAGTGGTTAAGAGAACAAGTTGAAGCGTTGCTTCATCCTCTTGTTTTTAAGAAAATAGATAGTTTTATTGACCGAATCAAGGATAAGGATAAAGATCGCCTGGTGGTTATAGAGGTCCCTCTCCTGTTCGAAGGCGGTTACAGGGACAGGTTTTCCAGGGTCATAACCGTCTATACAACACAGAGAACAGCAATCGAGCGATTAAAAGATAAGGGTATTTCCCGGAATGAAGCACTGAGGAGATTAAAGATCCAGATGCCGATAAAGATAAAGAAGAAGCTTGCAGACTATCTTATAGATAACAACGGCCCAAAGCAACGGACACGGAAACAGGTGGAGATGATTTATGGATCATTGATTCAGGAGATGAGAGGGCAACAGGCATCCTGAAAGTCGCCGGCTTGCCCGGCGGTGTAGACTCACATTAATTAGTGTCTGTGTAGTAATTGCCCTTTTTTATTTTTGTCATGCCCGAAGTCAGTAATCGGGCATCCAGAACCTATTAAAAAGACTGGATTCTCGATGTAAGTCCTCGTGAGAGTCGCGTCGACCCGCTCGAAGGACTGCGGGCATGACAGCTCAATTATTAGGTTTATACACAGACTCTGTTTAATAAATAAAGGCAGGTAAGATTCGGAATCATATACCTGCCTTTTATTATTGAGTTCTTGATATTTTGGGGCTATAACCCCATTCTCTATTCATTGGTCTTATGTTTCGGCCTCTTGTTTGCGTCGAGTATTTTTTTCCTGAGCCGCACGGAAAGAGGTGTGATTTCAACCAGTTCGCCCTCTTTGATAAACTCTATCGCCTGTTCGAGACTCATGATTTTCGGAGGGACAAGCTGAAGCGCTTCATCAGTGCCTGAAGCCCTGATGTTTGTCATCTTCTTCTCCTTGATTGCATTGACATCTATATCATTATCCCGTGAATTTTCTCCGATAATCATCCCTTCATATACAGCCGTGTTCTCTTTAATGAACAGTGTGCCGCGCGGCTGGAGATGAAACAGGGCGTAAATTGTAGATTTCCCTGTTCTGTCGGCGACTATCGCGCCTGTGGAACGCTTTGACATCGGTCCCTGCCATGGTTCATATCCGTCAAAGAGATGGTTTAAAAGTCCCGTACCCTTCGTATTAGTCAGAAACTGGGACCTGAAACCTATAAGTCCTCTCGAAGGTATTCTGAATTCGATACGCACTCTGCCGTGGCCGTTATTCTGCATCTTCTGCATCTGGCCCTTGCATATTCCAGCCTGTTGCGTGACTACACCGACAAATTCGTCTGGCACATCTATAACAAGATTTTCCATCGGTTCATGGAGTTTGCCGTCGATCTGTTTGGTAATCGTCTCCGGCATTGAGACCGAGAGTTCATACCCTTCTCTCCTCATCATCTCGATCAGAATGGCCAGCTGCAGTTCACCCCTTCCCATGACCCTGAACGAATCTGTGTTGTCAAAATCGACCTTTATGGATACATTATATAAAAGCTCTTTTTCGAGTCGTTCCCGAAGGTTCCTTGAGGTGACGTATTTACCTTCCTTTCCGGCAAAGGGGGAAGTATTTACCGAAAAGACCATCGAAATGGTCGGTTCATCAACCTTGATTCTCTGCAACGGCTTCGGGTTTTCGATGTCAGTTATCGTATCACCGATATTTATACCCTCGATCCCCGCCAGAGCCACAATATCACCAACCGAAGCCTCGTTCTGCTCAGCCCGTTCGAGTCCCTTGAAACCGTAGAGAGACGTCACCTTCGTCTTGGCCGCCTCTCCTTTACTGTCTATCACCGATACCCAGTCACCGACTTTTAAAGTGCCGGAGAATATTCTGCCAATCGCCAACCTTCCTATATATTCGTTATAGTTAATATTCGTGACCAGCACCTGAAGGATTCCGTCCCTGTCTCCTTCAGGAGGCGGGATGGTCTCTATGATCAGGTCAAGGAGGCATTTAAGGCTTTCTGATTCGTCATCCATATTGAGTTTTGCTACGCCAGCCTTGGCGTTGGTGTATACAATCGGAAATTCGAGTTGCTCTTCTGTTGCATCCAGATCGATAAAGAGGTCGTAGACCTCATTCAGCACCTCCTGGATCCTGGCGTCCGGCCTGTCTATCTTGTTTATAACGAGGATAGGGGGGAGATTAAGTTCCAGCGCCTTTTTAAGAACGAACCTTGTCTGGGGCAGGGGGCCTTCGGACGCGTCAACAAGCAGAAGCACCCCGTCAGCCATTTTTAAAGTCCTTTCGACCTCTCCTCCAAAGTCGGCATGGCCGGGGGTGTCGACGATGTTGATCTTGACGCCCATATAGTCGACAGCGGTGTTCTTCGCCATTATGGTGATGCCGCGTTCCCGCTCGAGATCAATATTATCCATTATCCTTTCCTGGACTACTTCATTCGAACGGAATATACCCGACTGTTTAAGCATGCCGTCCAGGATCGTTGTCTTGCCATGGTCAACATGGGCGATAATCGCTATGTTCCTTAAATCTTCACGTTTCATATTCAACCTCTCAATTGATAATTATTTATAATCGGTTTTAAAATACAGGCAACTCAGAAGGGCAGGGAATCGAACTTCTCTCTAACTGCTTTTCTCTTGCCGTGCCGGATACTTTGCTACAGACCTCCCGTCAAGGGTTGTCTGCCTGCTACTGCCTTATATTTCACCCTGGGGTTATTTATCAGCCCACAATAACCATGCAGGAGTTCCCGGCCAGACGTAGTCTTTTGGTAGCTGCTTTTGAATCGTGCCGCGTGCTTTTTCGGCAAACTCAGGAGAGGGTTACCAGAACTTCGTTTCTTGCTGAGCATGCAAATGTCATCAGTTCCTTCAGGGTCTTCCTTTAGTCTCAATTGTTGTGGCGGGACTGACACAAAGTCAGAGCATAACATATAGAGGAATTTATCCCTGAAGAACCCTTCCGACCTCAAATTAACGGTTCGAAGTATTTAGTCGTAATGAAAACATCGCTATAGAATTTAAACGCAATCGGCATGAAATGTCAAGCACGGCCTCCACTGATCAGAGATGTGCCCAGTCATAACAGGAAGAAAAGACAATTAAATCAGGCGTTTATGATTTATTGAGGGCCCTGGAGTGGATTCCGTTGTGCCGGAATATTTTTGCCGGGGTAGTCAGACATAAATAATCTCGGCGGACATCTTCGAAAGATCAACAATCGCAATGGTAGAGCTACCATGGAGCCAGTTGCCTGCCTCTCCTGGATTAACTATCAGGGTATGCCCGGTTTTTCTTATATCCGGAGTATGTGTATGACCGTATACGAGAAGATCGTAATGACCGCTGTCGGCGAGAGAATCCACGATGTGATGTTCGTGTATCACAATAATTTTTTTCCCGAACAGTTCGAACTGATGCGGCTGATTAAATACCCGTTCTTTCGACATTTTTTGCAGGAGGAGTTTGTCTCCGTCATTGTTACCGTATATACCGGTAAAACCGCAGGAGAGAGTAT
>JAYWMP010000108.1:0-1799 GCA_035873255.1 Nitrospirota bacterium | reverse complement strand
GGAGAGATCGTCTGGTATTAACCACGGTGTTGCATAAATATTATATGTTAAAATATCCGGATGTCCACAAAGGAACTTATTATTGAAGGCGCCCGGCAGAATAATCTCAAAAACATAAGTCTCCGCCTCCCTCACAACCAGGTTATCGCCATTACAGGGGTTTCAGGTTCTGGCAAGTCATCCCTCGCCTTCGACACGATCTTTGCTGAAGGGCAGTGGCGTTTCATAGAATCGCTTTCAACCTACGCGAGGCTTTTTCTCGAAAAACTCGACAGGCCGGATGTTGACGCCATTCTGAATGTCAGGCCAGCCATCGCGCTTGAACAGAAGAACCCCGTTCGCGGCTCGCGTTCCACTGTCGGAACGCTGACGGAACTTTATGAGTTTTTCAGGCTGCTTTATTCAAAGGCATCGACGCCCTACTGCCCGGATTGCGGCAGGGAAATCAGGAAATGGGACCCCGCGCTGATCGTCCGGGAGCTTATCGAAAATCATGCCGGCAGGAAAATGGTTATAACCTTCGAGACCGAAACATCCATGGAAGAACTTGCCCAGGAGGGCTTCTACAGGGCATGGCATGAAGGTGAAACAGTCGATATTAATTCGTTGCCGGCTTCACGCCCTTCTTCGCTTGACGTTGTCCTCGACAGGCTTGTCATAAAAGACGCCGGCAGGTTGACGGATTCCATCGAGACGGCATGGAGGGAGGGCAAAGGCAGGATAAAGCTCATCTTAATTAACGACTCCGGTAAATCAACCGCCGGTCACGGTCAACGCTTCACGGTTCACGGGTTCTCGGCTGAAAATGCATGCGAGGAATGCGGGATTGAACTGCCCGAGCCGGACGCTATCCTCTTTTCTTTTAACCACCCTGTCGGCGCCTGTCCCGAGTGTAAAGGATTCGGCAACACCCTCTGTTATGATGAAGACCTGATTATCCCTGACAAACGTCTTTCGATCTCGGAAGGGGCGGTGGATCCATGGAATAAGCCCGCGAACACCTGGTGGAAGAAGCAGTTACTACGGAAGGCGAGGAAATCAGGGCTGAACATAAATAAACCTTACGCCGATCTCACGCCCGAAGAAAAATCCCTGCTGTTTAAAGGCACTGAAGAATTTTACGGAATCGATGATTTCTTTGAAGATATGGAGGGCAGACGGTACAGGCTTCACGTCAGGGTCTTCCTGAGCAGATACAGAAGGGCCGTCACATGCCCGGTATGCCGGGGCGGAAGGCTGAAGAAAGAAGCGCTGGCGTATAAGGTCTTGGGGCATGATATCTTCGAACTGAGCAGAATGCCGGTAAGTGAAATCTTAAAGTTCTTCTCCGGGCTTGAGCTGCCGCCTTTCAAAAGGGATGTTGCAAAAGAGCTCCTGCGGCAGATAATGATGAAGCTGCAGTTCCTGGAAAAGGTGGGGCTGGAATACCTAACGCTCGACCGGTACGCCAAGACCCTTTCGGGCGGTGAATTCCAGAGGATTAACCTCTCGAACCAGCTCGCGTCATTACTGACCGGCACGCTCTATGTCCTGGACGAGCCCACAGTGGGTCTTCACCCGAGAGATACCGAGAGGATCGCAAAGATAATGAACAGGCTTGCCGGCCTCGGCAATACTGTTATCGTGGTTGAGCATGACCGGGGAATGATTGAGGCCGCGCAATGGATCGTCGAACTCGGCCCGGGCGGAGGCCGCAACGGAGGAGAGGTTGTTTTTTCAGGCTCTGTCTCTGATTTCATGAAGACGGATACCTTGACATCAAGATACATGAGGGGCATCGAAAAGGTCCGGATACCTTT
>JAYWMP010000041.1:0-1911 GCA_035873255.1 Nitrospirota bacterium | reverse complement strand
AACATCGGGCGGACGATCCATTATTAATGAATTTTATGCGCCATTTGTGGTAAACCTGGAATTGATGGTATGAGAAATATAGAGTCCTGCTTTTGCAATATCCTGTTAGTATTATTTTTTTTATGTGTTTTTGCGCCCCCCGGGGCCTCCGGTTTTGAGATCCCGGAAAAACTGGTCTATGATCTGAAATGGTCGGGGATCAAGGCAGGCACCGCAACTCTCAGGATAGCAGATGAAAAAGATTCGATAAAGATTGTCTCGACCGCCCGCTCGGCTGACTGGGTCTCCTTTTTTTATACTGTTGACGACAGGATAGTGGCCAGGCTTACCAGGAATCCGGCAAGACCTTATTTGGGATTACCGCTGCGTTACAGGGTTAAGATAAGAGAGGGCAGGCACAGGCGTGATAAAGAGGTAATTTTCGACCATGGCAACCATAACGCGACCTTCATCGACCACCTTGACGATGATAAAAAAAACGTCGAAATTCTGGCGGACACCTTTGACCCGCTTTCGAGTTTTTATTATGTCAGGACATTAAAACTGGAGGTCGGGAAGCCTGTCTTTGTTAATATCTTTGACAGCAGGAAGATGTGGAATGTCGAGGTGCAGATTCTCAGAAAGGAAAGGATAACGACGAAGCTCGGGACTTTCGATACGGTCCTTATAAAGCCGCTTATGAAATCGGAAGGTATTTTCAACAGAAAAGGGGCCATGTATATATGGCTTACGGATGACGATAAGCACCTTCCCGTCAAACTGCAGACCAAGGTGGCGATTGGTCATATTACGGCGACACTGGTCAGTGGCCACTACTAAAATTACCACATTCCCCCCGGCATGGATTTTCCGTCACTTTTTTAGATTCCTCTAAATTGTTTATACTATAAAAATGCAAATTCTCAGAAAGATAATTGAACTTACAAGGCCATACTGGCCGAGGATATTCGGTGCTATTGTACTCGGCCTTGCGGTTTCAGGTATAACAGCGGCCATTGCCTGGCTTGTAAAGCCGGCGCTTGATGAAATTCTGGTCCAGAAAAAATATGAATACATAAAATTCATTCCAGCCGGTATCGTCCTGCTTTTTGTGACTAAGGGGCTGCTTCATTTCGGACAGATGTATTTGATGCAGTCCGCGGGGATGAAATTAATACGGGAAATCAGGAATAAGTTATATACCCATATTCTTTATCTGCCTGTCGGTTATTTCAACAGGGAGTCATCGGGGATGGTCATATCAAGGGTCATAAATGACGTTGGGGCGTTCAAGGGACTGGTTTCAACCGTGATAAAAACATTTGTGATAGAAGTGCCCACGGTGATTTTTCTTTTAGGTGTTGCTTTTTACAGGAGATGGGACCTGACATTGATGATATTGCTGTTGGTCCCTTTCCTGGCGTACAGCACAAAAAAATTCGGCAAGAGCGTTAAAAAGAAGAGAAAGCGGGCGCAGAGGAGAATATCCGTTGTGACCCATAAAGTCGGCGAGGCCATCCTGGGCGCGCGGGTGATCAAGATATTCAACCGGGAAGAGATGATGGGAGATAAATTCAGGGCTGAAAACCAGCGCTACTACAGGGAGATGCTGAGGGTAATGAGGCTGAAGGAGTTTACCAAGCTTGTTATTGATGCGGCAACTGGAATCGGCATAGCAGTTGCGATGTGGTATGGTGTTACTCTGGTTGTCAAGGGGATTATTACCCCCGGTGATCTTGCCTCTATCCTGGTAGCTGTTTATATGGTGTTTACCCCCGTTAAAAAGATCGGTGATGGTTATAACACCCTGCAGGAAACAATGGCTTCAATAGAAAGAGTCGATAAACTGTTTGATACCGGACATGAAGAGGGAGGCAGCATTAAAATAAATGAATTCAGGAAATCGCTGAGATTCGAAAATGTGGCTTTTGC
>JAYWMP010000019.1:0-2833 GCA_035873255.1 Nitrospirota bacterium | reverse complement strand
GACGGCAAAAATCGCTATCAAAACAAGGAAGCTCGAGAGCATAAACGAGAGTTTTAATTTCAGGCTCATTCCTTAACCTTACTGATGGCCTTTTTATAAAGCCCGAGATATTTTTCCGCGGATGTCTTCCATGAGAAATCGCTCGTCATCGCGTCGCGGATCATTTTTTTCATTCTCTTTCTGTCCGTAAAAACACAGAGCGCCCTTTTTACGGCATTCTGCATCGCAGCAGGCGTATAATCGGAAAAAAGAAATCCCCTGCCCTCCATCAATATATGGTTATAATCCTGTATCGTATCGGCAAGGCCGCCTGTCTTTCTCGCTATGGGGACCGTTCCGTATTTCATGGCGATAAGCTGGCCCAGGCCGCAGGGTTCGTATCTCGAGGGCATAAGAAAAAAGTCGGAACCGGCATATATCCTGCGCGCCAGGGACTCCTCGAATCCGATTTCAACGGATATTTTCCCCCTGTATTTTTTAGCGGCGTCGGAGAACAGCTTCTGGTAATAACTGTCGCCTTTACCAAGCATTATGATATTCGCCCGCATGGAGACCAGTTCTTCCAGTGAGTTATAAATCAGGTCCAGGCCTTTCTGTGAAGAGAGTCTGCTCACAACACCCAGAAGCGGCAATTTCTTATCATCCAGCTCCACATCCCGGAGAAGGATTTTTTTGCATTTCGCCTTGCCCTTAACATCGTCGGGATCATAGTGTCCGGGGATACAACCGTCAACCGCGGGACTCCATTCATCGGAATACAACCCGTTCAGAATTCCATGGAGATCATTCCGCCTCTTTCTTAATAAACCATCCAGGCCGAAACCATTTTCCCTCTGAAGGATTTCCCTCGCGTAGGTTATACTGACGGTGTTTATCACATCCGCATAGAGCAGGCCGGCCTTCATAATGTTCAACCTGCCATAGAATTCAAGCCCTTCAGGGGTGAAAAAATCCGGGCCAAGGCCTGTATATTTCATATCGGAAGCGTCAAAAATACCCTGATATCCGAGATTATGGATAGTAAATATCACGGCGGTGTCCTTTAAAAACTTATTATTCCTGTACATGGTCTTGAGATATAACGGTATCATAGCGGTATGCCAGTCATTACAGTGTATAATATCAGGGGATATATTCATCACGGAGCAGGTCTCGAGAACCGCCCTCGAAAAAAATATGAATCTTAAAGCATTATCCGGATAATTACCCTCCGCCGTTCCGTAAAGCTCCGCCCTGCCATACAGGGCGTCGCATTCTATAAAATAACTTTCAGGGTTTGGGGATTTCCCTGACGCCCAGATAACGGCTTCAAGTGTAATGTCTCCGAGTGTAATACTGAAGGACTTGCCTGTTCTATACAGTTTAAAGTTATTTTTTATTGCTGAATACAGCGGTAGTATTAAAAAAGCTTCCTCATTTTTTTTACGAAATTCCCTCAGAAGTGCGCCTGTTACATCAGCGAGTCCGCCTGTTTTTATGTATGGGACGGCCTCGGAAGTTGCAACAAGAATTCTCATATCCCGGCCTCGCGCATGAACTTGGCGGATTCCTCAGGCGGTGTCGGGTTAATATAAAAACCGGAACCCCATTCGAATCCGGCAATCTTGGTCAACTTCGGCATTATTTCGATATGCCAGTGATAATATTCGTTCACCTCGTTATAAAAAGGCGATGTATGCAGTACAAAATTATAAGGAGGCGTATCGAGTATTTTGTCCATCTGCTTCAGTATTCTTTGCATTATCTCCGCCAGCTCCGAGAAACTTTTTTCCGATGGAGCAAACCTGGATTCATGCCGTTTGGGAAGGATCCAGGTCTCAAACGGAGCCCGGGGGGCGAACGGTGCAAGCGCCACATATTTGTCGTTTTCGTAAATAACCCTTTTGCCGTCTTCGAGTTCCTGATTGATAACATCGCAGAAGATGCATCTCTCCTTGAATTCGTAATGCTGCCTTGCGGCGTCCACCTCCTCCTTCACATGTTTCGGAACGATCGGAAGAGCGATAATCTGCGTATGTGAATGCTCAAGAGAGGCCCCCGCGACCTCGCCTTCATTCTTGAATACCAGAACGTACTTGAACCTGTGGTCTTTCTTGAGATCGGTCAACCGGAGATAACAGGCCCATAATACGTCCTCAACCGCCTTCTCGGACATGGTGGATAAAGACAGATTATGATCGGGTGTTTCAACGATTACCTCATGAGCGCCCAGTCCGTTCATCTTGTCAAAAATACCCTCACCCATCCTGCGCAGGTCGCCATAGATCTGCAGCGCCGGAAACTTATTCGGCATGACCCTTAATGTCCAGCCCGGTGAGTCCGGCTCCGTGGCGGCAGGCCTGAATGCGATTATCTCGGGCGGCGTCGTATATTCATTGCCAGGGCAAAAAGGACAGAATCCGCCTTTTTTTCTTAATTGTACCGATGCAACAAAATCGGCGGGTCGTTTCCCTCTCTCGACAGATATGATCACCCATCTGCCGACAATAGGATCTTTTCTCAACTCAGGCATATATTTTCCTCCAGGTTATAAAAAAAATAAAAACGGGGTAGAGAAAATAAATATTTCTTACTCCTTCTATGGTATTATCGCCTATTATATCACAATAATATATAATTGCTGATGAAACCCGATCTTCACCACAGGCTGCGGAACTACTGCTTTGACGACCCCTGTCCGCTTATAAGACTTCTCAGGCAAAAACATGCAATCCTGGTGGATTTATGCAATCTGAACAGCCTCAATCCATCAGATATTTACAGGATTACAGACGTTTTTGTGAAACATACGCATATCGATCATTTCATAGGTTTTAATACAATATGGAACCTG
>JAYWMP010000064.1:0-3674 GCA_035873255.1 Nitrospirota bacterium | reverse complement strand
GGTCAAATAAAAAAAACTTATCAGAAAATCATCTTTGTTTATTATTTTGTACTAATGAATGACCTATCCGGGACCTTAATGCCGCCTGCCATTACAACTGCCTGTCTGTATTGAATATTCCGTACACCCGGGACATCCCGGGCCTAGGCAACGACATTTTTAAGCAGTACAAACAGAAAAGTGGCCGTCAACTTCCTTTGTGTCCTCGAAAATCTGTTACGCCTGCCGTCATAACTTAACTCCCGCACTTCATAATCTTCATCCGGAATCAGCCCCCATGCCTTGTCCCAGTCGCCATCACACGCGTAAG
This sequence comes from Nitrospirota bacterium, assembly GCA_035873255.1. Taxonomy (GTDB): domain Bacteria; phylum Nitrospirota; class Thermodesulfovibrionia; order Thermodesulfovibrionales; family UBA6898; genus JAJRYC01. The sequence goes on along the minus strand of JAYWMP010000064.1, from coordinate 3,364 downwards.
CCAGACCGTCCACATAAGCTTCACCGAGATTATGGCCGGAACGGTCAAAGATGTATACAGCGCCGCATACGCATTTACCTCCAGTGAATGTATCACCGAACCCGTTCTCTATTTCCCGGGGTTTGTCTATCGGGCTTTTGCAAAATGGACATGCCAGGATATCCGGATTATCGCTTCTATTTAACATTTAATGCTCACTTTCACGAAACAGTATAACAGTTTTTCCGCAATTTGTCCGTCCGCCCCCTATCGCCCTTTTATCTTTACCCACATTTTGACTGAACACCGGGGCTCTATTTTCAGACTTTAACTCTCTGCGCCCTGCTTTTCATTCCCTTTTGATTATTTTGCGGACCGGGCCTTTCTTTTTGCATATAAATGCGCCTGATTAATGAGTCCGTCAGCCCATTCCGGCGAGCCGAGGGCATGAAGATGGGTATAAGTGGCCAGTGTTTTCTTATAGCTCAGACCGTCCACTCCATCGATCACGCCATGTCCCCGCCTCATTTTAAACACAAACCGCATCCCCTCTTTATTTCCTGTCCAGAGGACCCTTGAATAATGAAACTCATGCCCCCGCAAAACAGTCCCACGTTTATAAAAAGGGTTCGCGCGGTTCACCTCGACTATTGTATAGCCGTGCGCCTGGGGTTTTTTCTCAAGACAGAACCTGACAGGGAAGACACCGGCCATCGGATATGTTCTATTATTCAGAACAAGAGAATCTCCCAGGTACATAAGGCCCCCGCATTCAGCATAGACCGGCAGGCCGTCTTCAACCGCTTTTCTCAACGATTTCCTGAAAATGCTGTTCCTTGCGAGAAGGATCGCGTGTGTCTCCGGGAAGCCTCCCCCTATATATAGCGCATCAATCTCCGGAAGCTTTTTCCTCTCCAGAGAGCTGATATCCAAAAGTTCGGCGCCTCTTTTGCCGAGTTCCTCGAAATTCTCCGGATAATAGAACTGGAAGGCGGAATCCCTTATAATTCCAATCTTGATCCGTGGCTGAAGAGCTGTCTCCACCGGGATTACGGCCTTATATTTCAACTTTCCGCCCCGTGCTGAAGCCAATGGGGCGGAATCCTCCGCTATTCTCAGAATTCCTTTAATATCAAGATATTTCCTCGCTATTTCCGCGGCATCGGAGATTGCTTTCCCCACATCCGCGTGTTCCTGAAACGGGGTGAGTCCCATATGTCTCTCGGACAGCAGCTCATTCCCCAGTTTCGGAATAGAGCCAAGCACCGGAATTTTACAGTATTTTTCCACCGCCTCTCTTATGACTTTTTCATGCCTTGCCCCTGCTATCCGGTTTAGAACGACACCCCTTATATCCACTCTCCTGTCAAAACGCTGCATGCCGAGTATCATGGCGGCGGCCGTCCTTGTCATCTTTGTGCAATCCACAATCAGGATGACAGGCGCACCCAGTATTTTAGCAAGCTCCGCCGTACTGTATGTGCCGGATGAGTCCATGCCGTCATAAAGGCCTCTGTTACCTTCTATGACCGCACAGTCCGAGTTGCCGAAATGCCCGGCGAAAGAAGCGAGTATCTTTTCTCTGCTGATCAGGAAGGGGTCAAGGTTGTAGCAAGCATGCCCCGCCGCAGCTGAAAGCCAGCCGGCGTCAATATAATCCGGCCCCTTTTTATATGGCCCTATTTTCAGCCCGTTTTCACTCCATGCGGATATCAGGCCCATCGAAAGAATAGTTTTGCCGGAACCGCCTTTAAGCCCCGAGATTACAAGCCTCGGATACCTGGATTTAGTTTTCAAAAGAATCTCTCCATTTCATTGACCCGGATATAATAATGCCTTAATTTCGATGAGTTTATCAACCGCGCGGCAACGACCCCTGACAGGTATATTCTATTCTCTCTGTCACATAAGATTCAGTAAAAGCAGGTGACTTCGGGTTATATTTACCTGAAATTACCGGGCCGGCCCCCTGGTCCCGCGTTTACACGGCTGGCGGATAAGGATGCTTATCTGTTAAATTTACAGGATATGGGGTATATCAGGATAACAGGCGTTTCAAATCCGCAGATCAGGCAGGCTCTCAATATAAAAAACAGACGGAGCAGGCATAAGCATTCGGCGTTCCTGATCGAGGGGCCGCATCTTATCGAGATGGCCCTCGCCTCCCGCACCCGGCTTAAAAAAATATTCTTCACCGGCACATTTCAGACAAAAAAGGAGGCTCCGGGTCTTTTACGGAATCTCGCGAAAAAAACAGGAGAGATATTTGAGGTTGCTGATCATATAATCAGCAGGCTCACCGACACGGAAACACCTCAGGGGATTCTTGCCGTGGTCTCTTATCAGCCTTTACCGATCGAAGAACTCCATCTGAAGGGCGGGAATCTCTTTGCTGTTATAGACGGCATACAGGACCCAGGCAATCTCGGCACTATCATCCGCACGGCGGATGCCGCCGGGGCCGGAGCGGTCATCCTTCTTCCGGGAACAAGCGATGCCTTTATGCCAAAGGCGATAAGGTCTACCGCCGGAAGCATATTCAATATTCCGATCGTTTATGCGGATGTCGCCACTCTTATATCATGGCTCGGGGACAGGAAGATAAAATTGCTGGTTACGGCTGTGGACGCTGAAACATCCCTTTATGAGGCCGACCTGAAAGGGCCGCTGGCTATGGTCTTCGGTAATGAGGCGCACGGCGCATGCGGGCTGCTGAAAAAGGCCGCTGATTTATTATTGAACATCCCGATATATGGAAAGGCTGAAAGCCTTAATGTCGCGGCCTCGGCTGCAATCTGTCTTTATGAGGTTGTCAGACAGAGGAAATCAGATTAACCACGCGATTCGAGAAGTAATATCCGTTCAGGTCAACGGAGAAGGATGGAAATGGTGCCCCCTACACGATTCGAACGTGTGGCACCAGGTTTAGGAAACCTGTGCTCTATCCTACTGAGCTAAGGGGGCGTATAAGTTCAAAAACTGAAAAATATAACTGCCGTGTGGGCAATGATAACATTTCCGCCGATACCCAGTCCAGTCGGGACAGGTGGACCAACATATTCATTGAGAGCGCTCTTTCAGCAGAGACGGAGTCTTTCCCCCGGATCACGGCAATTACCGGTTTTGACTTCATAACGCTCTTCAGCAGGATTACATCAAACAATCAACAAAAAAGTTAACATTAAGCCGGGGCCGGGGAAATTTCCGGAAATTCAGCTCACCACGATTACCATCTCCACCCACGGAACAGCTTCCTTCACTCTCTTCTGTATGACCTGAACCAGGTCAATCCTTGTGAAGTGTCAGCTGTAGCAATATCCGGTCGGTTTTATCCTGACAGTCCTGTCCTGGATGTCTACAAAAAGGATATCACCGGATAAAGATG
>JAYWMP010000276.1:0-1879 GCA_035873255.1 Nitrospirota bacterium | reverse complement strand
ATTTATCAACATGTATAATATATTAATGAAAAACTTTTACCGGTTTATTGTCCCCCGCCTGAACGCCGATGAAATCAGAAAAAACTTCAGCCATTATCTTTTCCTTGTAAGAAAAGGGGTTGCGGGTTTTATAGTCTTCGGAGGCAAACTCGAGGAGCTCAGAGAATACATTAAGAAACTTCAGGAAGAGGCCGAACTCCCACTGGTGATCGCCTCGGACCTGGAGCAGGGACTCGGGCAGCAGGTAAAAGGCGGCACGCTGTTTCCACCCGCAATGGCACTGGCGTCCGCGATCAGGAAAAGCCAGGAGTTCAACGTTCAAGGCTCAAGCCCCGGGCTTCTCGGGGACGTGTTTAAGGCTTTTGCGCTCGAGGCCGGGTATGCCGGAATTAATACAATTCTGGCGCCCGTGCTAGATATTAATACTAATCGCCGGAATCCGATAATATCAGTCAGGGCGTTTGGAGAAGACAGAGATACGGTCTCTTTCTTTGGGTGCGGGATGATCAGAACGATTCAAAACCATGAGATAGCGGCATGCGGAAAACATTTCCCCGGACATGGGGATACCAAGACCGATTCCCATATCATGCTCCCCACGATAAAAAAAGATCTGGACCACCTGAGAAAAAATGAACTGCAGCCTTTTAAAAAGGCGATGGAAGCACGGGTGCGCATGATCATGCTGGGTCACTTGAGCGTGCCCGCGATCGACCCTTCCGGAATTCCCGTTTCTCTTTCTGAAAGAGCGGTGAAGATCCTCAGGGAGGAGATGGGATATAAAGGTCTGCTGATAACGGATGCCCTGAATATGGGAGGTCTGGGGGGATATTCAGAGGAAGAGGCCGCTTTTACAGCCCTTAATGCCGGCGTTGACATAATACTCCATCCTACAGATCCGGAAAAAACCGCCTCATATCTCAAAGGGAAAAGTGTCTTCTTTGATGCAGACCGGTTAGAGCGGTTCCGCAGGGGGCTTATCGGTATGCCGACGCCCGACCGTCCTGATTTTGACGGGCATGGCCGACTCTCAAGGAAACTGGCGGGGGAGGCGATAAGGACATCAGGTCATTTCAGAATCACGGGCAGGCCGTTTCTTATTATCCTCAACGATGATGATGCAAATGACCATTCCCGTAACCCGGTCTCCAGGGGTGAAAAGCCGGAAGGAAAGAATGACGATCTGTTTCCGCCTGAAAAAGGCCGCGCCTTTGCTGAAAGACTCAAGAAATATCTGCCTGGCCTGGAATCGCGGTTTGTAAGCCACGGGTCCGGGAGCCGGGGAATAACTCTTCCCGACAAAGCATGCGTGATTGTCGCCATATTCTGCGAGACAAAGGCATGGAAAGGCGGGGCGAGCGGATGGCTCCATGACAAAATAGCATCACTCGAAAACAGCGCTGACCTGTTCGTCTCATTCGGGAGCCCGTATCTCCTGGATGATGTCTCCCCTCGTCCGACGGTCGCCGGTCGTAGAAGCGTTGCGAAGATATTCGCGTACTGGGATGCCGTACCCGCACAGGAAGCAGCCGCCGGATTAATTGCAGGCGGATTCTCATAGCGCCATTTCACGTTTCCGTTGTCCAGGGCGCTGTTTATGCAATATTTGCATTAATTATTGTATAATTATTCAGGATTGCACTAAACTATTCAGTGTAAGAATCAGGGAAAAGCAGCTAAACCCGCACCCTGAATATAATTCAGGGTTGTTTTTTGTTATCAGCGCTGGAACCAGCGCTCGGCATTATAAATATAACCGGAAGGAAAAGGTTGTTTTAACAACTATAAAATAACGGCTGCAATACAAAACAATGTCAAAGTTATATCTTATTCTCGCGTTTCATAATCATCAGCCCGTAGGAAATTTCGACCATGTCCT
>JAYWMP010000220.1:0-11543 GCA_035873255.1 Nitrospirota bacterium | reverse complement strand
CCCCTCCCAAAAAAGGCCGGCTTTCCCCCCTCTCTCTGGCGTGGATATACAAAAGATACTTTAGAACCGTACCTTCTCCTGCTGTTTGTGTAGTATCCGGGTATGGTGCAGGCTCCGGTCCGTCATGAAAGAGAGGGAAAGTACCAGGTGGACAGGACTATTTTCAGGAAAAATACCGATGCCGACAGACCATGGGGGGTAAGCAGACCAGGGAATTACTGCTCTTTAAGAAAACTTCCTATTTTTTTCAGCCTCTTGTAGCGATCTTCCACAAGTTTATTTGTGGATTTTGTCTTCAGTTCCTCAAGGCTTTCCAGGATCTTCGCCGATATGTTACCGGCTGTCTGTTCAACGTCCCTGTGCGCGCCGCCGGGCGGCTCGGGGATTATGTCGTCGATTATTTTATATGCCATCAGATCCTGGGCTGTCAGTTTTAAGGCATCCGCTGCTCTGGAGAAATCCTCCTGTTTGAGATCACCATTCTTTTTCCAGAGGATTGCGGCGCAGCCTTCAGGCGATATCACGGAATAGATTGAATGCTCCAGCATGCAGAGCCGGTCTGAAACACTCAGCGCAAGGGCGCCTCCGCTTCCCCCTTCACCGATCACAAAGGAAATTATGGGGACCCTCAGCTTCGACATCAACATTAAGTTAGAGGCGATCGCCTCAGCCTGCCCCCTTTCTTCCGCGCCGATGCCCGGATATGCGCCAGGTGTATCTATGAATGTTATAACCGGTCGCCTGAACTTCTCCGCCAGCTCCATAAGCCTCCGCGCCTTCCTGAACCCCTCTGAATGAGGCTGCCCGAAATTCCGCCTTATCCTCTCCTTTGTGCCGCGTCCTTTCTGGTGGCCGATTATCACCACGGGATTGTTTTTTATTGTCCCTATGCCTCCCACGATGGCCCTGTCATCGGAAAATTTCCTGTCTCCATGCAATTCTATAAAGTCTTCCGCCAGGATATTTATGTAATCGAGTGTATAAGGCCTGTCAGGGTGCCGCGCCAGAAGAGTTTTCTGCCACGGAGTAAGTTTCGAAAAGATAGTCGTCCGCAGCTCTCTCGCCTTTTTTTCGAGCTTTTTAATCTCTCCTGATATGTTCAGGTCCTTGCCGTCGGAGAGATGCCTTAACTCCTCTATCTTTAACTCCAGCTCCCCAATCGGCTTTTCAAAATCCAGGTAGCACTTAATCATGAGAAGGTCAATGCTCTCTTTCCTACCATATTTTCCAATGAATCGATAAACGCCGGCTCCGGTTTTATATGCATCCCGGTTGCTATCAGCGCCCGGGCTTTATCCATCCTTATCCTGAAATAGAGCTGGCAATCTCCGGGGTGCCGGTCAAGAAGAGATCTGATCTCCGCGAGATTCGCCCTGAACGACTCAGTGTCGTCAATATATATATCAAGCCTTGTAAGGTGGGTTACCCCGGCGTCTTCAAGCCGCGATATCTCTCTCGCCTTCACCCTGACGCCTTTTTCATCCTTGTCAGTGTCCCCTTTCACCAGAATAAGCATATCCTTTTTCATGAGCTCAACGCTTTTTTTGTATAGATCCGGGAAGACGATCACCTCTATGCTTCCTTCGTCGTCTTCAAGCGTGATGTACGCCATCAGGTCACCCGTGGATTTGACGTTCTTCTTTTTCAGGGTCCTTAACACACCGCCTGTTATAATCTCTTTCCTGTCCCCGGTATCTTCCAGCTCGGAAGTCTTCTTCGCCTTTATCCTCTTGAGCAGCATATTAAACCTTGTTAAGGGATGCCCGGTTATGTAAAAACCGAGAGCCTCTTTTTCATTTCTCAATAATTCGGCTTCATCCCATTCAACCGTCCCGGATTCACCTGCCTCCGGCTCGTCTCCGAAAAAGCTCTGCTGTCCTGTATTCCTCGCCTTGCCGCCACCATTGTAGATGTCCGTGACGACCGCCATGGCCGAGGCCCTTGTTATGCCGGTCGAATCAAAAGCCCCCGCCTTCACCAGGCTCTCCAGCACCTTTTTATTCACCTTGCGGGTATTGACCCTTTCCAGAAACTCGGTTAATGAATTAAAGACGCCGTTTTCTTCTCTCGTCTCCAGAAACGATTCTATCGCAGCGCTGCCGACTCCTTTCACCGCCTTAAGACCGAACCTTATGGAATTACCGATCACCTTGAACTCCTTGCCGGACAGATTTATGTCGGGCGGGAGTATCTCTATCTTCATCTTCCGGCATTCGTTTATGGATTTAACGATCTTGTCGGTATCGTTCATATCAGCGCTCAGAGTCGCGGCCATGAATTCAACGGGATAATGGGCCTTGAGATATGCTGTCTGGTAAGCTACATAGGCGTATGCGGCGGAATGGGATTTATTAAAGCCGTATTCCGCAAAGAGACCCATAAGATCAAAAATCCTTATCGCTTTTTTCTCTGAAATACCGTTTTCCACCGATCTTGTTACAAAGCTCTCCTTCTGCTTCTCCATCACCCTGAAGTTCTTTTTGCCCATCGCCTTTCTGAGTATGTCGGCCTTCCCGAGCGAGAAATTGGCAAGCTTGTTGGCTATCCTCATCACCTGTTCCTGGTAAAGGATAACGCCATATGTCTCGTCGAGTATCTCTTTTAGCTGAGGTAGTTCGTACTTTACGGGGATTTTGCCCTTCTTCCTATTGATGAAATCGTCTATCATTCCGCTACCTATGGGCCCCGGGCGGTAAAGCGCGACAAGCGCGATCAGGTCCTCGAACCTGTTTGGAGTCATCCTGACCAGAATATCTTTCATTCCGGCGCTCTCCAGCTGGAATATGCCGGTAGTCTGTCCGGAACTGAGCAGCTCGTAAGTCCTGACGTCTTCGAGCGGGATGTCCCTCAGACATACATCCCCTCCGTTCTGTTTAATGTGGTCCAGCGTCTTCTGGATTACGGTGAGGGTTTTCAGGCCGAGGAAGTCGAACTTCAGAAGGCCGATTTCTTCAATAGAGCCCATATCAAATTGAGTCACTATACTCTCATCCGAAGGGCTTTTGTAAAGAGGCGTAGAGTCTGTTAACGGGAATGGGGATATAACAACTCCGGCGGCATGCATGGAGGCGTGCCTGTTGAGCCCTTCAAGTCTCATGGCGACATCGAGCAGTTCTTTCACCTCCGGGTTCGAGGTATATAACTCCTTCAACTGGGGCTCCGCCTTTAATGAGGCATCGATTGTTATCTTGGGCGTGTTCGGCACCAGCTTTGCGATCCTGTCGACTTCGGCGTAAGGCATATTCATCGCGCGGCCCACGTCCCTTATGGCGGCCTTTGCCGCCATGGTGCCGAATGTTATTATCTGGGCCACATGGTCTTTACCGTACTTTTCCGAAACATAGGATATAACTTCGCCTCTCCTGTCCTGGCAGAAGTCGACATCTATGTCGGGCATGCTTATCCTCTCTGGATTGAGAAATCGCTCGAAGATCAGGTTGTATTTAATCGGGTCTATCTCTGTTATATCTATACAATATGAGACCAGGCTTCCGGCTGCCGATCCCCTGCCGGGACCGACAGGGATCCCCTCACTTCTTGCATGCCTGATAAAATCCCAGACGATCAGGAAGTAGGAGGAATAATCCATTTTTTTGATTACACCGATCTCGTCTCTCACCCTGTCTCTGTAGAGTTGGGGCGGGTCATCACCAAATTTATCCCTCAGGCCTTTGTCTACCAGCTGTTCGAGAAAGTCATCCGGATTTTCTCCGCCTTCCATCTCGAACCGGGGCAGAAGGTTTTTCCCCAGATCGAAGACGACGTGGCATCTCTCCGCGATAGCCCGGGTATTCAGAATCGCTTCAGGGACATCACTGAAGGCCTCTTTCATCTCCTGTGGGGACTTGAAATAAAATTCGTCGGTGCCGAATCTCAGCCGGTTCTCATCCTTGAGTGTCTTGCCGGTCTGGATACAGAGGAGTATGTCATGCGCCTTTGCGTCCTCTCTGTTGAGGTAATGACAGTCATTTGTGGCGACAAGGCCTATATGGAGGTCTCCTGCGAGTTCTATCAGCTTTTTGTTCACCTCTGTCTGTTCGGGCAGGCCGTTCGCCTGTATCTCGATGTAAAAATTATCAGGGCCTAAAATATGTTTGTATTCAAGCGCCCTTTCCCTCGCCTTATCGATCAGGCCCCTCTGGAGATAATAAGGTATCTCACCCTTGAGGCAGGCGGAAAGCCCGATAAGTCCGCCGCTGTATTGGGCGAGGAGGTCCCTGTCAATCCGGGGCTTGTAATAAAAGCCCTCCAGGTATGCCTTTGTGACGAGCGAGACGAGATTTTTGTACCCGGCGTTGTCTTTCGCAAGAAGCACCAGGTGGAAGGCTGCATCGTTATTTTCGATATTTCCCCTGTCGAGCCTGCTTTCGGGCGCAACATAGACCTCGCAACCGATTATCGGTTTCAGTCCGGCCTTTGTCACCTCTTTGTAAAACTCGACGGCGCAGAAGAGATTTCCATGGTCGGTCATGGTTACGGCGGGCATTTTGTATTCTTCCGCCCGCCTGACCAGTTCTTTTATTCTTATCGCCCCATCCAGAAGACTGTATGAAGTATGCAGGTGGAGGGATACGTAATCCGAGTGAGAATGCATATAAAAATATTAACTTATGGGGAATTTCAAGTCAATGAAATGGATATTCCCGCCAAAATTATCAATGAAATCAAAGCATTGCCTCGCATGAAGATTTCCTCCATATTGCTGCTGAATTCTTCTCTCTTGCCATCTGTCTCTTAAAGGGCTAATCTTTCTGTATGGGACGGATAGCCTTATGGATAACAGGCCTTCCAGGAAGCGGTAAGAGTACTATCGCCGACGCGGTAAAGGCATGCCATCCCGGCTTTACTGTATTGAGAATGGATGAATTAAGAAGTATTGTGACCCCGGAACCTTCATATTCCGATTCAGAGAGAGAGCTGGCATACCGCAGCCTTGTATATCTGGCAAAAAAGATTATGGAGCTGGGGCATAATGTGATTATAGACGCCACAGGAAATAAAAGAAGGTGGAGGGACCTCGCACGGCGTCTGGTCCCTGAATATGCCGAGATATATTTAAGATGTCCGATCGAGGAATGCATGGACAGGGAAGGCCGGAGGGAGGAGACGCGTGGAGCGCCCAGGGGAATTTATAAAAAGGGCAGGCAAGGCTGGCCTGTTCCAGGAGTAAGCGCGCCCTATGAGGAACCGGTCAATCCGGAGCTTGTGATAGAGACCGGCAGTGTTTCGGTGGATGAGGCCGTATCCATGATCAACGATTTTTTGGCCGGAAGGTTAACCGAATCTTAAATAAACAGCAGGCGGATGCTTCAGGATTGCGTGAATCCCCTTAGTTCAAACAGTACCATGATTGCATAATCCCCTGGTTTTTGCGAGTATTCAAACCTGATACCCCAGCACTGCCTTGAATATTTCAGATTAACGTCAATATCCCTGACTCCGTCGCCTTTGGCGTCATACCAGAGTTTTGCCTGTATATGTACCGATTTATAGGGATCCAGGTCAAACGCCGTTGTATAAAGCATTATATCTTCTTCCCGGTTATACCTCTGGCCCACCGAAAGACCGGCCTTCGGGAACTGAAATCTCAGATTGGAGCTTAGAGTCTCGACCTTCCCTGTATGAACATCATAGGCGACATCCAGTTGAAGCGGGATGAATTTTTCCATATAGGCCTCTATCGTTAAAGGCAGAAACGGGCGGTCGCCGTTGTATGCCTCAAACCCCTGGGTGACCCTGACCGCGGCGGTCTTTTCCCCTTTGAATATCAGTCTGTTCAAAAGGCTGAGTTCAATCCTTGATGTCTTCCCGAAGAGTTCCGTAGAGTCAAAGACCGGCAGGTTCTGCTCCGAGGTGGAGATGAAGTGGTACCTGACTGAAGGCTCGATCACATGCCGGAGGTACGCGTAATCCCTGAATATTCTGGTCCTGGCGACAACGTTATATTCAAAAGCCGACCTCTGCGGAGAATTATCCGTTATGCCGGAGTTTCTGAAGTAGGAGTAAGCCGTCCATCTTGCGGCAAGCATACTGGAAAGAACATAATCTTTTCCGGTCGAATAGAGCAGTTTTGGATAAATATCGAGTCGCCGGGCGGATATCGCGTTTTCCCGCCAGAGGTTCACGGCGTTTGCCGTGGTTGAAAGCATAAAACCCCCTGTCTTCCTGTAATTCAGGACATAACCGATTTCAGGTAGTCGCTGGGGCACGTCGCCGGTATCATATTTCATATCCACCCAGTACTGCGAAAGGAGATATAACCTTGAATCTGCAGAAGGAACGCTCAGCTCAGCCGTTGACTCGAGAAAGCGCTGTGTGCGCAGTTCAAGCTGGGGGCTGAATTCCCTGTAAAAATTACCTTCATTGACGAAATTAATATTCAAAAAACCACCTGGGCCGTCCACCGGGCGGTTTTCGTGCCTGGCCCTGATCTCCCAGAAATCTTTGTTCAATTCTATGTCCCGGATGTAGTAGACCCACCAGCTGCTTTCGATGCCTCCGGGCTTCACAAACCGGTACTCGATGCCGGCGCCTGTTCCGCGCCTGCTATATGTGTCGAGAACCAGCGTGGCGTCCCGGTTTTCGGCTATGGCCCAGTAAAAAGGGATGTTCATACTGAAGCCCCTGGTCCTGCTGTACCTGACAACAGGCATCAGAAACCCCGTCTGCCTTTCAGTGATTACAGGAGTCCACAGGTAAGGCGTGTATAAAACAGGGACATTTTTTATATGGAAAGTTACGTCTCTCGCCTTCAGCCTTTCGCCGATTACAGCGTCGATCTTTCTGCCCCGAAAACACCACGCAGGCACGGCTGCATCGCATGTCGTGAATGAGGCCTCGGGGCTGTAAAAATAATTTCCGCCCCTCTTCTCTATCTCTTTCCCGGACAGATAGTAGTTGCCTTTTTTGTAAAAGACCTCCGCCTTATAAAGTTTTCCAGTCTCTGATTCCAGGTTTATCCAGGCCTTTTCAGCCCTGATGGTTGTATCTTTATCTTCATACAGGACGTCGCCCTCCGCGAAAAAATCGGAAGTCTCGTCATTATAGGAGGCCTTATCCGTCTTGATGAAAACATCGTCCCTTTCCAGTTCGACCGAGCCTGTCGCCACGTATGTTTTCGTCCTGAAAAAATAATCCAGACTGTCGGAAGTCATGTTGATACGCGGCGTTTCAGCGGCTGAACTTCCAGAGGGAAATGAGACGTGAAGAAAGAGAAGCAGAACAATGATTAAAGAGCAACGGAGAATGGACCCTCTGCGGTCTCTGCTGTTCCTGAATGTCTGGTTATAATCGGGAGTGGTGCTTCTCATTCCCTGAGCCTTGCAAAAACTCCTCTATGCCCCAGGGCCTCCTTTGCCTCTCCCGTTGTGTAGAAAGAGCCTGTAACAACAATAAGGTCGCCGGGCATAAACAGATTTTCCGCCAGGTTCAGAGCTTCACTCATCTTCCGGGCCTGCCTTGAAAAATACCCCATGGAACCGGCGCGGGCTGCAAGAAACTCCGGAGGGGCCGCCCTCCCGTAAGCGGGTGACGTAAATATTATTTCCGATGCCAGAGGGAGCAGCGGTTGCAGTATGCCATCTATATCCTTGTCCTTCATTATACCGGCCACTAAAATGATCCTTCCGTATTTTGAACTCAATATCCTCTTCAGATAGACCGAGAGCGCGTTAACGGCGGAAGGGTTATGCGCGCCGTCAATGAGAACCGGCGGATCATCCTGGACCATTTCGATTCTGCCCGGCAGCCTTGTGTTCCCGACGCCTGTCCTTATGTCGAACACCAGGGCCGGATGGCGGTCCATGATCACCTCGACCGTCTTTACAGCCACGGCCGCGTTGACCATCTGGTGCTCTCCCTGGAGCCCAGGGGTTAACTGCGTATGTTTCCGGACGCCGGAATAATCGAAGATTATTTCCCCGGGATCTTCAGATACCATGTCCGCTGAAAATTCAGAGTTGTATCTGAATAACGGGGACTGGTTACCGGCGGCCGCGCGCACTATGACATCCATCACCTCCGGCGTCTGCGCCGCTGTAATAACAGGGACATGATCTTTGATTATCCCCGCCTTTTCATTGGCGATCTCTCCCGGCGTACGCCCGAGGAATTCCGAGTGGTCGAGCCCGATGGTTGTTATAACCGATACCTCGGGAATGATCACGTTTGTGGCGTCGAGTCTTCCACCCATCCCGACCTCGATAATCGCCCATTCGGTGTTCATCTTCCTGAACTGCAGAAAAGCCATTGCCGTAACAACCTCAAAGAAGGTGGGATGAAAATCTTCCAGCCTGTCAGCAACGCGCCTGACCTCGGCGGCGAGCTCGATAACGTCCTTCTCTCCTATCTCTTCCCCGTCAACCTTTATCCTCTCCGTAAAGCTCACCAGGTGAGGGGAGGAAAATAGACCGGTGCGTACTCCGGCGGTCCTTAATACAGACTCGATAATCGCCGATGTGGAACCTTTCCCGTTGGTCCCGGCAACATGCACTGAACGGAACGACCTCTCGGGATTACCGAGCGCCGACATCAGCCTCTTGATATTATCGAGTCCGAATTTCATCCCGTGTTTCTGCAGGCCGTACAGGTATTCGATTGCACCGGAATAGCTCATGTCAGCAGCTCTATGATCTTTGCAATCGTCTTTTTGAGTTCTTTCCTGTCCACGATCCTGTCTATGAATCCATGCTCCAGAAGGAATTCCGCCCTCTGAAAATCTCCGGGCAGCTGTTGCTTGATCGTCTGTTCTATGACCCTTGGTCCGGCAAAGCCTATAAGGCTCTTCGGTTCCGCGAGTATTATATCGCCCAGCATGGCGAAGCTGGCCGTTACCCCGCCAAAGGTGGGATCGGAAAGGACCGAAATATAAAGCGGCCCGCTGTCTTGAAGTCTTGCTATGGCGGCGGAAACTCTCGCCATCTGCATCAGCGAAAAAATCCCCTCCTGCATCCTGGCGCCGCCTGAAGAGGCGGCGATTATCAGCGGTCTCCCGGTCTCCAGGGCCCTTTCCGCCGCTCTCACCACCTTTTCACCCACAACAGAGCCCATACTGCCGCCCATAAAAGAGAAGTCCATGACTACCAGTGCCACCGGGTGGCCCGCGATAGTCGCCTCTCCGTAAATCGCGGCTTCGGTAAGGCTGCTCTTCTTTCTGTTTGCTTCGAGCCTTTCCGCATATGAAATTTTGTCCCTGAACTTCAGCGGATCATCCGAAGACAGGCCTGCATCCATCTCGATAAAACTTCCCTCATCCGCAAGGAATTTAAGGCGTTCCATTGCGCTTATCCTGAAATGATAGTTGCATTTGGGACAGATCTTTAAGTTTTTATCGAGTTCTTTCCTGTAGATTATCTCCTTGCAGTTATTACACTTTACCCAGAGCCCTTCAGGTATCTTGATCTTTCTGTCTGTCTTCAGCGCATTCCGCTGTTTAAACCAGGCCATATGATTCCCGTATCTCCCTGTTTGATTGCATGTGTATTGGACGGTAAGGCGCTAAATCTCTCATGGGCTGCTGTTCACCCTATCGCTCTTCTTAAAGAAAACAGGTATTTTCTCAGTTCCTCATCAGAATCTGCAACCCTCTTTACAACAGCGCTTCCGACAATCACACCGTCGGCCAACCTTGAGACTTCCGACGCCTCTTCAGGGGTTGAGATGCCGAAGCCGACCGCAACGGGTTTTCCGGATATCTCTCTTATCTTTGATATATGCGATGCGATAGCGTGGTCCATCGAGAGTTTAGCCCCCGTGATTCCCGTGATGGAGACATAATATACAAAACCGGTCGCCGCCTTCGAGACCTTTCTGATCCGGTCCTCGGTGGAGGTCGGCGCAAGAAGGAAGATGGTGTCCATTCCGCTTTTTTTCGCGAAACGGACCAGGCTGCCGGCCTCCTCGGGGAGCATGTCCGGCGCGATCAATCCATCCACGCCCGCGGTGGTCGCGTCATGCACAAACTTTTCTTCTCCGTATTTGAATACGGGGTTATAATATGTCATAAGTATTATCGGTATACTGGTGGTCTTCCTAACCTCGGCGACGAGTTCAATCACCGATCGCAACCTGACTCCCTGTTCAAGCGCCCTCTGTCCGGCCTTCTGTATTACGGGGCCGTCAGCCAGTGGGTCTGAAAAAGGCACCCCGAGTTCGATTATGTCAGCGCCGCAATCCTCCAGAATCCCGATCACCTCTTTTGTCCTGCTGATGTCCGGATCGCCGGCCATTATATAGGGAATAAACGCCTTTTTGCCTTTTTTGATGATCTCCCCGAACCTGCTGCTTATACGCGACATCACAGTTCTATCCCCTTGATCCGCGCGACATGCTGCACATCCTTGTCTCCGCGGCCCGAGAGATTAACAATTATTATGTTATCTTTAGAGAGCCCGGGGGCGAGTTTCAGCGTCTCCGCCAGGGCATGCGCGGATTCGAGCGCTGGAATAATCCCTTCTGTTTCCGCCAGAAGCTCAAAAGCGGCCAAGGCTTCGTCATCGGATGCGTATGTGTACATCACCCTTCCGGACTCCATGAGGAATGAATGTTCAGGGCCTACTGACGCATAGTCAAGGCCTGCTGACACGGAATGTGTGCCGAGTATGTTGCCGTCATCATCCTGCAGCAGGTAACTCTTGCAGCCCTGGAATACGCCTATGGAGCCGCCCGCAAATCTTGCGGCATGTTCGCCTGTCTCTATGCCCCGGCCTCCCGCCTCAACCCCGATCATCTTTACGTTCTCCCGGAGAAAATCGTTGAACAGTCCGATTGAGTTGCTTCCGCCGCCGACACACGCGATGAGATAATCCGGCAATCTGCCCTCCGACTCAAGTATCTGTCTCTTCGCCTCCCTGCCTATCACCGCCTGGAAATCTCTGACCATGGCAGGGAAAGGATGAGGGCCGAAAACAGTTCCCATAACATAATGAGTCGTCTGGACGTTCGTGGTCCAGTCTCTTAACGCCTCATTTATAGCATCCTTTAATGTCCTGGAACCGGCGTCGACCGCATTAACCTTTGCTCCGAGCAGCTTCATCCTGAAGACATTCAGTGACTGCCGCGCAATGTCTTCGGTCCCCATGTATATTTCACAGTCAAGACCGGTGAGCGCCGCGCCGGTCGCAGTTGCGACCCCGTGCTGGCCCGCGCCTGTCTCGGCGATTAATCTCTTTTTCCCCATCCTTTTCGCAAGAAGGGCCTGTCCCAGAGCATTGTTTATCTTGTGCGCTCCGGTATGGGCCAGGTCCTCGCGCTTCAGATAAATCTTTGCGCCGCCGAGCCTGTCAGTCAATCGTCTCGCGAAATAAAGCGGAGTGGGCCTGCCGACATAAGTCTTCCACAGGAGGAGAAGCTCTTCCCTGAAGTCTTTGTCCTTCTTTAACGAGTAATACGCTTTGTTGAGTTCATCGAGGGCCGGCACAAGGGTCTCGGGGACAAACCTGCCCCCGTAGTTTCCGAAGTAGCCTTTCCTGTTGGGTAATAGTTTAATCTCGGACCTCTTTCCCTGAATATCAGGATTATCGATTATTTCTCTTTTAACAAAAATT
>JAYWMP010000207.1:0-4649 GCA_035873255.1 Nitrospirota bacterium | reverse complement strand
GAAAAATAAAAACAGACTTATATCTTATACTCTATCAATCTGTATCCTGCTATTACTTAACCTGATTTTTATCCCCGGATCCCTGGCTGTACAAATCTCGGATACAACAATGGAATCCACCATGTCCACGACCGGTGAGAGGAAGCAGGTCCAGAATGCCGGCCAAAATTCACTGAATCAGCCTGAAAGCCGGGAGGCCGGTCAGGAAGCAAACCTTTCGGAATTTGAAAAATTTGTTTCAGGAGATGTTCCTTTAACGATTTCCACGGATATCAAGCAGTTCGGTTATGATCTGTTTAATCAGCCCCCGTCGACATTCGCACCGGTAGAAGTTGTGCCGGTTGGTCCCGGATACGTGGTTGGCCCCGGTGATGAGATAAAAATCACTATATGGGGGAAGGTTGAAGGCATCTGGAATGTGGTGGTCGACAGAAACGGAAGTATCGGGTTACCGAAAATCGGGATACTCGGTGTCACCGGCTTAACATTCAGGGAAGTCTCCGATTTACTGAAGAAAGAGTTTGCAAAGTATTACACGTCTTTTGAGATAAATGTCAGTATGGGATCTTTAAGGACCATAAGGGTATATGTAATCGGCAACGTGGAACGTCCCGGCGCATATACTTTATCCTCTCTTTCTACATTGGTTAACGCGCTTTTTGAGTCCGGAGGTCCAAGTACTGTTGGTACAATGAGGGACATCCAGCTAAAGAGAAACGGAAAGACAATTGTGCATTTCGATATGTATGATTTTCTCCTCAAAGGCGACAAGACGAAAGATGTCAGGCTGATGCCCGAGGACGTGATTTTCATACCACCCGTCGGCGCTCTTGTCGGCATTATGGGAAGTGTAAATACCCCGGCGATTTTCGAACTTAAAGGTAAACAGAAATCCATACCATTAAGCAGCATATTAAAAATGGCCGGTGGATTGAGCACTGTGGCTTTCAGGGAGCGGGTGCAGATACAACGTATTATAAATAACAACCGGCAGGTGATATTCGAGGCCAATCTGAAGGGAATAACACCCAACTCCATTAATATTCAGGATGGCGACATAGTAAAGATATTCCAGGTAGTTCAGGACAAGAGGACTGTCAGGATTGTCGGAGCAGTGCAAAGAGAAGGAGAGTACGGTTTCAGGTATGGAATGACGTTGAAAAACCTGATATCAATGGCCGGAGGGCTGAAGTATTATGCCTATGACAAGGGCGCCGAGATTACGAGGGTATTTATTACGGATAAAGGGCCGGTCGTAAAACAGATAACTGTAAATCTCAGGAAGGCCCTGCTGGGTGACCCAAAAGACAACATCCTTCTTAAGGAAGATGACTATCTTTTTGTCCGTACGGTTCCGGAATGGCAGCTTTACCAGACGATAACCTTGACCGGCGAAGTGAATTTCCCTGGCGCCTATACGATCAGGAAGGGTGAAAGGCTTTCATCCCTGCTGGAAAGGGCTGGTGGTTTTACCGATAAAGCCTATTTGAACGGCGCGGTCTTTGTCCGGCAGAGTGTCAAGGAAATGCAGCAGAAGAGGATTGAGGAGATGGTTGACAGGCTTGAGCGGGAGCTTTTAAGCGTCGGCTCGACCCAGGTCTCAACGGCGGCATCATCTGATGAAGCCAGGTTGATGCAGATAGGAACGGAACAGAAAAGACAGTTTATTGCGAAACTCAGAACGGTGAGGGCCCAGGGCAGGATATCGATTCTTCTGGATGAACCTGAGAAACTCAGGGGAACAAGCTATGATATAGAGCTTGAAGAGGGTGATTCATTCTACATCCCGACGGATCCGAACACTGTTCAGGTTATAGGTGCTGTATATAACCAGACAGCCTTTATTTACCTGGAGGACAAGGGATATAAGGATTATATCGAGCTTGCCGGGAGTTACACTGAAAACGCTGATAAAGACAATATATACATACTAAAGGCTAACGGTTCAGCGACCAAGGTCAGCGGAGGTTTTCTCGGTCTCACGTGGAATAGTAAAAAATCGGGGTGGGAGACTGGCGGAGGACGCGTGGAGTCCGGAGACACAATAGTGGTTCCGGAAAAGCTTGAAAAAATAGCCTGGATGCGCAATACCAAGGACATTATCCAGGTGCTTTACCGGATTGCAGTAACAACAGGGATCCTCATTGCTACTTTCTAGATATTTTTTCCCGAGCTGGCCTTACGTGCTCCGGATAAAATACAGTCATTACCGGACTAATGTAAATATTAACTCAGATGCAAGTAATGTTTTAATTTTTGATCATGTTTAAGGAGAAAAGGATTGGTAGAACTACAGACAAAACCTAAAGATCATGAAGTCAGCCTGATCGATTATGTAATCATTTTTTTCAAAAGAAAAACAATGATCATTCTTGTGACCTTCGCCTTTGCCGTCGCCACCGCGATAATAAGTCTGATGATGACCAAGGTATACCGGGCCGAGACCAAGATATTGCGACCTCAGCAGAGCCCCGGCATTGCGAGCCAGCTGATGGGCCAGCGTGTCGGAGCAGCCGGATTAACGGACAGTATGCTTGTTCTTCGTAGTCCGAATGCGCTCTATGTCGCGCTGATCCAGAGCAGACCGATTATGGAGGACATTGTAGCCAGGTTTAATCTGGTGGAGATTTACGGTTCTATGTCAATGCTGGATGCGACTGAACGGCTGAAGAGTAATCTCAGAATAAAATCCAGCAGCAGGAGCGGTATTATAACGATTGCAATCGAGGACACCGAGCCGCAAAGGGCGGCGGATATTGCGAATGCCTTTGTCGAGGAACTCATGAATCTGACGGAGCAGTTTGCTATTACCGAGGCGGCCCAGAGAAGGGTCTTTTTCGCTGCGCAGCTTCAGGACGCCAAGGAGACGTTGATAAAGGCGGAAGAAGATATGGTGGAATTTCAGTCCAGAACAGGCGCTATCGAGATTAATGAACAGGCCAAGTCTGTTATAAACGCAATTGAAAGACTGAACGCAAGAATTCTGGAAAAGGAAGTGGAACTGAGGGTTATGAAGACTTACTCAACGTCTAATAATCCTGACCTCCAGAAGATCGAAGCAGTATTGAGGGGGTTACGGGCGGAACTGAAAAAACTCGGATCAGGGAAGGGCGGTAAATTTTACGACTTGATGTCCGCTGAAAACATGCCGAAGGTGAGTTCTGAATATATAAGAAAATACAGGGAATTAAAGTTCAGTGAGACGTTATACGAAATTTTTCTTAAACAGTATGAGTCGGCAAAGTTTGATGAAGCCAGGGATGCGGTTGTGGTCCAGGTCCTTGACAAGGCGGTTAAACCCGAGAAGAGGTATAGACCCAAAAGAAGACAGATGGTGGTTATCGGTACGTTTATAGGGTTTGTCTTTTCAGTTTTTTTAGCTTTCCTGTGTGAATACCGGGAGAAACTGGCTGTTGATCCCAGGAACAGGGAAAAGATCGAGAGGTTAAAAAGATACGTCGGCTTCAGGTCAAATCAATAACTTACGATAAAAACATCGGAAAGTTTCCGTAAACACCTTAAATAATCCAGTGTGGTGCAGGAGATATTCTTAATTGATCTACTTGGTTCTTATTATTAGCGCCGTTTGCGTCTCTGCAGTTTTTTTTCCACTGGCAAAGTGGGTGGCTAACAGATTTAACGTGATGGATATGCCCAACATCCGGAATATTCATGTCGTTCCCGTCCCCAGAACAGGAGGACTGATTCTGTGCCTTACTTTTCTATCGATATTGTTTATCTCGGATTTCCCGGTATTTGGACTTAATCTCGGCATATATATTGCCTGGTGGCATGTCCTCAGCGTTTTCCTGATCTTTGCGGTCGGTTTTATAGATGACCTGTTCACTCTGGGGTTCCAGATAAGGTTGATCCTGCAGCTGCTGATCAGTATTTTTTTTGTCGTCGCGAGTGGGATGTATCTTACAAACTACGGCATTTTGATAAATTTCCCGGCTATATTCGCGATCCCCTTTACGGTTTTTTGCATAATGGGTGTTACAAACGCCTATAACATAATTGATGGTTTGGACGGTCTCAGCGCCGGATGCGGGTTGATATTTTTCGCGCAGGCCGCTTTTCTGGCATATAAGTATGACAGCCATTCCCTGGTGTTGTTCGCCGTGCTGTTCGCCGGCTGTCTGCTAGGATTTATTATATATAATTTCCCTTCAGCTAAAATTTTTCTGGGTGATGGCGGAAGCTACCTGATCGGTTTTTCGATCGCTACAATGGCGATTATTATTCTTAAGGAACACACGGAAATCTCCCCGTGGGCCCTGCTGTTAATGACATTTGTTCCTGTATTTGATACAAGCTTTGCGATAGCAAGAAGAAAACGCAAAAAAAGATCTCCGTTCAAGGCCGACAAAAGGCATTTGCATCATATTCTCAGGAGAAGATACAGGAGCGACACCAGGGCGGTTATCGTAATCTGGTCATTGCAGTTCTTAACAGGCGCACTTGCTATATACTTCCATAAAAACACGCTGGTACTTGCAGTGATTACAGTGCTTAGTGTTTTGTTTCTGAAAAGGTTGTGGATAAAGCCGTTGAAATTCGGCGGAATCAGGATATAATTAAAGTCTGTGGATAAAACTAATAATTGAGCCGTCTTTCCCTCAGTTTTTTGAGCGGGTCGACGCGACTCT
>JAYWMP010000048.1:0-3209 GCA_035873255.1 Nitrospirota bacterium | reverse complement strand
GCTTTTCTTTTTGTAACACTGAAAGTGCCGAAGCCGACAAGGGTTACGTCTTTGCCTTTTTTCAGGGATGCTGAAATATTCTCGAATACTGCGTTGACGGCTTGTGTAGCCTTTGCCTTTGATAAGTCCGCTGTCTTTGCCACGTTTTCAATTAAATCTTTTTTGCTCATAAATAACCTCTCCAGTGAAATTTTTTTTGATAGATTAACTGTTTGTTTGATTTTTTGCAATACAATTTCATTTTCTGCATTTCGGAGCATGGCTTCAAAGTATGCCCGTACGCTGGTACGCCCTCCCGGCAGGGCCTGTATTTAGCCATCAGGCTTGGAGGAAATAATTCCGGCAACTCCCTTGAAACGGTATTAGACGCTGCTTTTCTGCAAATGCCCGGACGATTATACCCGTTGACGGTTTCCAACGTATGCGCGGGAGACGGCTTAATGAGTATCTACGCGCCAAGGTCTTCCAGCCGATTAATATGAACCGGCAAATACCATTAATTATGCTGTGTTTTGCGATGGGTTGGGTTAAAATAGTTCATTGTGTATCAATTAAGATAAAATAAAGAGTAAGGGAGAACTTAAAGGCAGTTTGGATAATATTTTTTATTATGACAATGGTGAGGTATGGGGAAAACTCCTTGCGGATGATGAGGATGTAAACGGCATAAGATGCGGGAAAGGCTCATGGGTATGGTTCCACGGAAACGGCGGTATCTCAAGCTGCGAGCCCGTTCAGGATGTAACAATCGACGGTATTCCATGCAGGGCCGGCATGAGGATCTATTTCCATGAAAACTGCAGGCTGATGAGATGTTACCTGCCTGAAGATGGATTGATAGCTGGTATCCCTGTCCGCTCAGACACTTTCCTGCTGTTCCACGATAACGGCAGGTTGTCAGCATGCAGGCTGAGCAGGGACATCGAATATAACGGCGTCAAGTGCAGATCAGGCGCGTGGATAGGTTTTTATGGTGATGGCTCTGTCAAGAGGTGTGTAATCGCCGGAAATATGCTGATACAGGGCGTATTGTTCAGTCCCGGCGACTGGGCGGCTTTCCACCAAAACGGCAGGCTGGAAAACTGCAAGCTCACCAGGAATATGGTTATCCAGGGAATTGAATACAGCAGTGGCGATATACTTTTATTTGATGAAAACGGCAGACTGTCGGAAAAAATCAGAAACCCGTTTGTATAACGCAAGCATTCGGCATTGAAGTTCAGGCATAATTAAAAAACTTCATCATCTCACCGGCAATTGCATCAAATTCGCTGTTCTGCTCGTCGGTCCATTCTTCCTTTGGAGGGAAACAGAAAGAAGGGTTTGCATTACACACCTGTACTTTATTATCCCCGCCTTTAATTTTTATGCCTGAAAAGTCTTCGAGCATTTCGATGGTTTCCCGGGCCTTAATGTCCTCTATTCTCACAATTAGTTTCCGGTCTTCAGGCAGAATACTCAACCCTTCGACAGCCTTCCTGTTCCTGCAGGTCCATATCCAGGCATTTCTCTGCAGGGGGCCCATCGTCTCCCATTTGTTGTAACAGGGGTTATTGTACGGCGGGACAATACCGAATAACCGCTTCTCATGCCATCCACGGCTCAGGGCCGATCGCACAAAGTCCTTGCCGTTTCTTACCGCAAGGACAAACCTGGCGGATGGGTTCAGTAAATATACGGCATCAATAAAATGTATATACAGGTTGGATGAATCCACAAAAGTCATGCTGTCAATGCCCTGGTGAAGGTCCAGTACAGCCTTGACACGCTCTTCGATTGTACTGAACAGGTCTGAATGGGGGTCTGCTTTTGAGAAGTATTTATCAAGGATATAATCGACCCTGAACTCATGGCGACCTCCGAATATCTCCGCCATCGTTGCGGTGCCTGACCGTCCGGTCCCGGTAATAATCAGCATATTGACGCTCCTGTCGGAAGGGTGATGATTAAATAATTTCAGAAGGAAAGAATATTGCTACAGCCTGGTTATGTTGTGGAGGCAAGCGACCTGCCCATCAGCTCATCCATGATCGTCTTGACAGGTACTATCCTGTCTATCCTGTAAGCATTGGTGCCTACTGTATAGAGTGGCTGTTCCTTGTCCTGGTTGTAGCCTGCGGAGCTCAGCAGACCGTTACAGATGCAGAAATGCTTTTCATTGCTCTCTTTTGCGGGGCAACGGGTAAATTTCCCCTCGTCATCTTTCAGAAGTACGTATCCCTTATCGCATTTAGGTTCTCTCAGCCTTTCACGCGTAGAGACAAACATGGGGGACTGTTTTATTACCCGGAAGGGCAATCCGCAGGGAGAACCCGGAGGGTTTTCCACTGGATCCGCAATCACAATATCTTCTTTCCCGGCATTTACGACCGCTGCCTTGTAGTCAGGCGTAGCGCTGCTTTCGTCGGTCGCGAGGAACCTTGTGCCCATCTGAACGCCGTCCGCGCCCAGTTCCAGAAATCTGACTATATCGGCATGTGTATAAATCCCTCCCGCAACAATGACCGGAAAGTCTCCATATTTCATGGCCATATCCTTAACCGGCGGGAAGAGGTTCTCAATCCTGTTCGATTCGAGGTCGATCTGGTCCATCTTGAATCCCAGATGTCCACCGGCCAGCGGGCCCTCAAGCACAACAGCATCCGGCCTGCAGCCGAATCTCGCCCATTTCCGGCAGATCAGTTCAAGCGCCCGCGCCGAAGATACTATCGGCACCAGGGCTGTATCCTTTGGAGGCTGAATAGACGGCAGGCTTAACGGCAACCCCGCGCCTGAGATGATTATATCAGCGCCCGCATCAATGGCCCCCCGCACGGAGGCTTCATAGTCTTTGACAAGGGCGACCATTATGTTTATGCCCGCGATCCCCCCACCAGCCTTTGCAAGCGATATTTCTTCATATACGGCATCATATATGTTGACCTTTTTGCCGGACCTCTTTGTTACGAGCTTGTCCAGGCAGGCACTGGATACAACGCCGACGCCCCCTTCCCTGGCAACCGCGCTCGCAAGGGGATGCAGCGACACCCCGACACCCATTCCACCCTGTATAATCGGAACATCTATTTTTATGCCTTTAATTATCAAAGGCGACAATACTGATTCAGACTCTGGCAAAAGAACCTCGTTTATTAGTTATAATATTGCTGAAAACGTTTAGCAAGGAGACCCCTGAACAAGAAAATTTCTGTTGTTTTTCAGACATAACA
>JAYWMP010000185.1:0-3193 GCA_035873255.1 Nitrospirota bacterium | reverse complement strand
GTAGAGAAGTAGAGCTTAAAACAAGACTCATGGGATCGATTATAAGTCATGCCCGTGAAAAGCATAAGGATGATATAGACCGGGCGTATGAATATTTCTGGGATGAGCAGTATCCGGGCGATTTTCTGGCCGGTACCGCGCTGGAACTCGGCTTTGTGAATTTTGAGGACTGGTTTGTTTTCGACTATAAAGTCAATGATAACAAGGAGTTGTTTATTGATCTTTATATCAGGAATCATAAGGAATTAACAGATGATGAACTGAATGTCCTGAATAAGATTAAGGATTCCATGCTGAGTCTTTACGAGGTTGTATCCGTCTCCAGGGACAAGAGGGCCATTCTCAGGGACCTGCTTCAGGACGGCGAATATGACCTGAGAGATAAAATCCTGACGAAAGGCATTAACAGGGGAGATATATTCGCAACAAGGCTTTTACACCTTGACGGCAAATATGTGATGAGTGGGTGTGTGTTTCCGTTCGCCGCCGGTCAGAAGAAAAAGGTCCTCGATTATGTGACCAGGCAGTTTAAACGCTATATCAAAAATGAAAATCCGGAAGGAACGACAAAGAGTTATCTTAAGGCATATGGAGACATCTTTAATCTTGTATGGATGAATTGCATTCAGAAGCCGGACGAGCACGGGAAATAAAGGCCCCTGTTTGCGGCTGACCCGCCAGTGAGGGATAGTGTATAAATGGCCAGGGATTTGTCGTTATCGCCTCCGATCGGCATAATCGCTTACTCGGACTTTTATGATCTGCCGGAGCGGAGGGTCTGGGGAGATTATTGGCTGAAGGAGAATCTGGCGGGGGAATTCGTAAAGCTCGGCTACCCAGTTGACCATTCCAGGCCCGGAATACTGCTCCATCTCTTTGGAGAGCCGGTCCGGGACCTGCCTTCTGACACTTATAATATATTATGGATACACAGCCATCCCGACTGGATTACTCCGGGAATTCTCGGAAAGTACCGGAAGATATACTGCATCTCGGAACATTTCACGAAGAAGATCACCGGGATGGGATTTGACGCCGAGACGATGATGATACCCACAAATATGACCCCGTTGAATATGAGGAAGCTATATGATATCGTCTTTGTAGGCAATACAAAGCGGAATCTGGCGAGAAAGATTATCAGAGATATGGGGATTATTCCGTATAACATTAAAATATGGGGCTGGGGCTGGAGAGGGCTGGTCCCGGATGAATGGTTCGCCGGAGATTACTACGAAAACAGGAAACTCAATCAGCTTTATGCCGCCTCAAAAATTATTCTTAATGACCACCATGAAGACATGCGCAGGGAAGGGTTCCTCAATCCCAGGGTTCTTGACGGACTTGCGAGCGGGGGATTTGTTATCTCCGACAATGTTCCAGGAATGAATGAATTACTGGACAACAGTGTGATTACATACGAGACACCGGCGGAACTTCGCGGATTGATCGAAAAATACCTGAACGACGATTCAGGCAGGGCGTCCCTCACAAAAAAAGGCGCGCGGGCAGCCCTCAAATATACGTATACCGCCTCTTGCCTGAAAATTATATCGCATATCAAAGGAATTGTTTGAGTGAGACAGCCTTAAGCGTCGGGCTGTCCCTGCCGGGAAATGCGTTCTGACGCAGGCGTTGGTATGGAAAACCTTGTGGGACTGGCTGCTTACAGTAAGCGGGTCGTTATCCACAGCAACGTATTAACATGTTGATATTATTATATTAATTCGATCATAGCGAGGTTGATTTGGGACACCGGAGGATATTAGGGAAGACCGTGGATTTTATCACGGGACGTGTGATTACGGATACAGACGATGAACGATTTCGCCAGAATCTTGCGCGTTTTCTTGTCGAAAAGAAGGGATATTCCCGAAAAGACATTCAGGTGAAGCGCCGGCTTGAGATGGTCATTGAAGGCAAAAAGGTCCTCTCCATGGTTGATTTTATAGTGCAGATTGAAGGCAGAAGTGTTATCGCGGTCAGGTACGGTCCAGGCTCTATTGTCACACGCGAACGGCCCGCGCTTGCGGCAGCCCGCATTGTTGAGCCGTATCAGGTGCCTCTGACGGTAGTAACAAACGGCGTGGATGCCGAAGTTCTTGATACATTTTCGGGCAAGGTTATAGCTTCAGGGCTGGAGGCGATTCCCGATAAAAACACCGTGTCCGGGAAGTCTGAAAACACCGTTTCTCACGGTCTGTCGCCTGAACGGAGAGATATGGAGCAACGTATTCTTATGGCCTATGACTGGCTTGAGCATTCTCTGGAATGCGATGACGACTGGTGCGAACCGGAGGGGATGTCGGACTAGCCCCAGTCAGAAGATATTTTTCGTGTATACGCTTGTGTTTGGCATGACTATATTTCTTCCGTTCGCTTTAGCCATATAGAGCATTTTGTCCGCCTCCATCATCAGGCCGTCTCTGTCTATGCCGCTTCTTAAAGTCGCCACGCCGAGACTTATCGTTGTATTTATTATGTGATTGTCCAGCCGTAATTTGAAATTCTCAATTTTATTCCTTAGCTTTTCAGCCAGTTCAATAGAACTGGAGAATTTTGTATTCGGGAGAACAAGAACAAACTCTTCCCCCCCGTAACGCGCGAGGTAATCGCTCTTCCTGATTTTGGACTGTACTGTTTTCGATACCTCCTGCAGGACATTATCCCCTGCCCAGTGTCCATATGTGTCGTTAGTTTTCTTGAAGTAATCCAGGTCGAACATGATAACAGAGAGGTCGGTTTTGTGTCTCCGGGCCTTTGCTATATCATGTTCTATGTAGCGATTCAAGGCCCGTCTGTTATAGCAGTTTGTCAGCGGGTCAATAGTCGCCGCATTTTCAAGTTTTTTCAAATTTATATGGTTTTCTAAAGCAATGCCTATGGTTCTTATTACGATATTTATTGTTTCACATTGGTAATCGAGCAATTTTTGCCTGGGTATGATGTAAATTCTTGCGTTGCAGTGATGTTCCGTAAGCTTGTAGGAAAGGAGGTTCCCGAGTTTAAAGACCGCTGTATCCTGGACAGGGGAAGCGTTATCAAAGTGGTGTATTGTATAGTCAATATTCTGACTGCAAAAATCTTCTTCGATGATCCTGAAAAAAGGCCTGTTGCTGACCCGGGAGTCTATTAGTGCTTCTATAGTTTCGCCATTCTTAAGTGCAAACCCTATTAATTCATAGCCCAGAAG
>JAYWMP010000167.1:0-2887 GCA_035873255.1 Nitrospirota bacterium | reverse complement strand
TGGCAATTTATAAACAGACTCTACTTAGTCCTCAAAAAGCATCCGCAAAAAAAACCTGCTCTCATAAGTAAGCTTCTGGACGACGGTCCAGATATTCCACCCTGTTTTTCATTGTAAATCCCTTTAATTTCAAATCATTATCCCCTTTAACCTGAACTAACACCTGATGTGATTCGCCCATTCCCCCAGGCAGAATTAATTTTTTTATCCTTGCCAGTTCAAACAGATAATCAGCAGAGGTGGCGGCCAGCCTTTCGATCGCTTCTGTAATCCCGAGGGAGATAAGGAATGCACTCTGGCTGCAAAACCCGATCGTGTTCAGGCCGAACTGTTCACCCCACTTTTTTACAGATGTGAAATTTACATGGGCCGAGATGTCCTGCTCCCCGATAAACCTGTATGGGTCGTCATTAACCTGATGCCTGTGGTAACAGACCAGAGTTCCCCTGTTTCTATCCTGAAAGTAATAATCCCTTGAAGAGTAGCCATAGTCGATTGTCATAACAAATCCCCTCGCCAAAGAGTTCGATACATCTTCAAGCCATTGCCTGGCCCTGAGATTCGCTTCGGTCCTGTAACCTTCCTGAAGTCCAGCAGAATTCTCCCTGAAATATTCCTCCAGGTCATCCGTGCCGGGAGGCACCAACACCTCTTTAATGACATCATCGTCAACAGTAACATATACCTCTTTAAGCCCGGATTTCATCTGTACGATATGAACAGGGAAGGCATCAAGCAGTTCATTGGAAAATATGCATCCCGTTATGCCGGAAAGGTCATTTATTGTCGAAAACCATTTTATTTTATGCGAAAACCGATGGAGCGCCTTTTTTTGTCTGGCCCTCATCGCTGGATTGCGTTCTATGATATTGTAATTCAGAGAGTCAAAAAAATCGCTATTCATCAGACCGCCGAGCATGTCACCGCAGACATATCCTTCCCCGGCCCCCATCTCAACAATACTAAAGTTAGCGGGCCTGCCGATCAACTCCCACATCTCCTCGATCTGTCTCCCAATCGATATCCCGAATACAGGATGCAGATGTGAACCGGTATAAAAGTCCCCTTCCCTCCCGATCCGGGTCGCTTCCCTCATGTAGTAACCGAATTCCTCATCGTAAAGCGCCATCTCCATGAAGCATTCAAACGTGAGGGGCCCTTCTCTCCTGATCTTCTCAATCACTTTCAGCTCAAGCATATTCATCGCAATATATGGACGACCATAATAAGATAGTGTGTTTACTGCAAGGCGTTCCCGGCGTTTTCTGCTGCTCTTACGCGGTATCCCCGGGCAAATTCATATAACCTTAGAGCGAACTATTTTATCTCAAGCATACGATCCAACGCCCTTTTGGCCGGAATCCTGATATGTTCGGGGACTTTGACAAGATGACTTTCTTCCCTGAACGCTCTGATGATGCTCTGGAGGGTTGTCTTCTTCATATTTGGACATATCATATCTTTTCTGAGGGGATAAAAAATCTTGTCCGGATTTTCGTTTCTCATCCTGTGCATAAGGCCTATTTCGGTGCCGACAATAAATTCTTTCGCATTCGACGACGTTGCAAACCTTAACATGCCTGACGTGCTGGTGACATGGTCCACCATCTCAAGCACCTCGATCCTGCATTCAGGATGGGCCATTACAACCGCATCCGGATGCTCCGCCCTTGCCTTTCTTATATCATCGGGAGTCACTCTCTCATGCACATGGCAGAATCCGTCCCACGCGATCACTTTTTTATTTGTATTCCTTGCCGCCCACATAGAGAGGTTCTTGTCGGGAATACATATAACCTGCTCGCCGGGAAGTGATTCCACCACCTTCACCACATTGGCCGACGTGCAGCATACATCGCTTTCAGCCTTGATATCCGCGGTTGTGTTGACATATGCGACCACGGGAACGCCGGGGTATTTCCGTTTAATGTCCCTCAGGGAAAATTCAGGTGGATATACATATGAAGGAGGCGTGTCAAACCCCGGGAAACTCTTAATTACAGGCCTGGGTGCGTCAACCCTTATCATATCAGCCATGGGACAGAGAGCATTCTCCTCAGGGAGCAGAACTTTTTTGCCGGGAGAAAGGATCGATGCGCTTTCGGCCATAAAGTGCACTCCGCAGAAAACGATTATTTCACATTCCTTTGTTGCAGCTATCCTCGAAAGCTCCAGTGAGTCTCCGACAAAATCCGCTATATCCTGGACCTCGTCTCTCTGGTAATTATGGGCAAGTATTATCGCCCGCTTCTGTTGCTTGAAGGCCTGAATCTGTTCCTGAAGAGAAGTAATTTCGGAAGGCATCTAAAATCTGATCTTTCCCGCCATTTCAAAAGTTGAATTCGTGAAAAGAATCGTACCGTCCTCAAGAATAACCTTATAAATTGTGGCGTTCCGTTGCATCCCGGGGCCGTTTGAATCAGAAATATCAAACTTTCTCTTCCCCTGGTAAATGGAATAAATTTTCTTAATATACTGCTTTGTCTCTGATATCGGGGGGATTTTCCCGTATTTTTCGACTGTCCTGGGCCCGGCATTATAGGCGGCCAGGGCAAGTGTCAGATTACCATTGAATTTCTTAAGGAGATACCTGAGATATTTTGTGCCGCCGTCTATATTTTCCTCCGGACTGTAAGGATTGCCGACATTCATATCATCAGCAGTGGCCGGCATCAGCTGCATAAGTCCGACAGCGCCTTTTCCGGATACAGCCATATGGTCACCGTTTGACTCGGTTTTTATTACAGCACGTATCAATTCCGGCTCTATGTTATATTTCAGGGCGGCCTTTTTAATATACTTATTATATTCAGGCTTGGCGGCTATTATACTTTCCACGGTCTGGTCCTGTCTTTCCTCAATAATTCTCTCCGAGGTATCATCAAAC
>JAYWMP010000040.1:0-10715 GCA_035873255.1 Nitrospirota bacterium | reverse complement strand
ATTATATGTGATATATCTCTTCTTACAAATATGTCGCCGTGTAATATATTTGTAATGCTAAAGCGCTTTAATTCAATTACACTGTATCAAACATAACCCTGGTTGTCAATTTTTTGGTTTACGCGGTTATATTTTCGAGCAGTTTTTTTATCGTTACGGACAGACCCGGATGCTCCTTATCCGGCGCTATTTCGGACAGGGGGCCGAGCACAAAGTCCCTTTCATGCATCATGGGATGGGGTATCTTCAGCACATCTTCATCTATTTTTATATTATCGTAGAGAAGAATGTCCAGGTCTATGACCCTTGGGCCCCATTTAACCGTGTCCATTCGCCCCATATCAGTCTCTATCTTTTTTAACAGACCGAGAAGCTGTTGCGGCGGGATGTCTGTTTTGACTTCCACCGCCATATTGATGAATTTCGGCTGCTGTTTTACACCCCATGGTTCAGTCTCATGCATGGATGACCGTTTTGTTACCAACAGGCCATTGGTCTGGAGACGTTCTATCGCGTCGAGGCAGTTTCGCTGTCTGTCACCGAGGTTCGAGCCGATTCCTATATATGCCTTAGACATTCTTAAAGTCCGATGCCGGTATAAAGTCCTTAACTGATTTACGTATTAAAATCTGTTTTTCCGTTAGAGAACGCTTTTTATCCGGTCCGCCGCCTCTCTTATCCGTTCAACAGGTGCTGTCAGCGCGAACCTTACGTAACCTTCTCCTGCAGCGCCAAACCCGTTTCCCGGTGTAATAAGAATACCCGCTTTTTCGAGGAGATGAGCGGCAAAGCTAGCTGAATCATAGCCCTCCGGAACTTTGGTCCATAGATAGAAGCTGGCGCTTGGGCTGGAGAGCGCAATGCCGATCTGCTTCAGGGCGTCATAAAGGACGTCCCTTCTCTCCCTGTAGATATTCCTGATGTCTGATAAAACCCGGTCATCTGTTTGAAGGGCCACGATCGAGGCCTCCTGGATTGCCTGAAAAACCCCTGAATCGAGGTTTGATTTTATCTTGCCGAGGCCGGCGATCACTTCACTGTTGCCGACCGCGAAACCTATCCTCCAGCCCGTCATGTTATAAGTCTTCGACAGGGAATGAAACTCTATTCCGACGTCTTTTGCGCCTTCCACTTCCATAAAACTGAGTGGTTTTTTTCCATCAAAATAGATTTCACTGTACGCGGCGTCATGACAGACGATGATGTTATATCTGCTGGCGAGGCTTATCACTTCTTCAAAAAATTCCCTGGAAGCGACTGCCGATGTCGGGTTGTTGGGGTAATTGATGAACATCAGCCTGGCATTTATTAATGTTTTCTCCGGTATGGACTTCAGGTCGGGCAGGAACCCGTTCTCTTCCTTAAGGGGCATCAGGTAGCTCTCACCCCCTGCAAACAGGGCGCTTACCGGATAAACCGGGTATCCTGGAGAAGGCACCAGCACGGTATCGCCCGGCTCTACAAAGGCCAGAGGTATATGTCCGATGCCTTCTTTTGACCCGATCAGGGACAGTGCTTCAGTTCCGGGGTCGATGGTTACGTTGAAGCGGCTTTTATACCACCCGGCGACGGCCTCCCTGAAAGACGGCATGCCTTCATATGAAGGATAACGGTGATGTTCAGGCTTTTCAGTGGCGATTTTCATGGCGTCCACTATATGAGGTGGTGTCGGGAGATCAGG
The DNA here is from genome assembly GCA_035873255.1 of Nitrospirota bacterium. Taxonomy (GTDB): domain Bacteria; phylum Nitrospirota; class Thermodesulfovibrionia; order Thermodesulfovibrionales; family UBA6898; genus JAJRYC01. Next base: position 9,034 of record JAYWMP010000040.1, on the reverse strand, counting down.
GTCTCCTATGCTCATGTCTATAAGATCAACGCCCCTGGCAATCGCCTCCTTTTTCATTTTGTCGATGGTCGCGAAAAGGTATGGGGGCAGGTTCTTCACTCGTGACGCAAGTTCGATTTTAATTCCGGTTCTCAACATTACCTCCTGTTTTTTACATCTATTATATTTATCCGGCTGTACCGGTGTCCAATTACCTGAATTTCCGGATGATTTTATACCCGGTGTCTCTCTGCGCGGGTCTGAACCCGGCATCCCTGACCGCGTCTATTATCTCCCCTTTTGATACGCTGTGGGACACCCCGGTTGAGGCTACGACGTTCTCTTCTATCATGGTGGAGCCGAAGTCATTCGCGCCGAACCTGAGGGCGACCTGCGCCAGTTTCAGTCCCTGGGTCACCCATGACGCCTGTATGTTGTCGAAATTATCGAGATATATTCTTGAGAGCGCGAGGACCTTCAGGTATTCCACGGCAGTGACATAATTCCGGATGCTGAATTTTGGGTCCCGGTTTAATTCGGTATTGCCGGGCTGAAAAGGCCACGGGATGAAGGCCGTGAATCCGCCTGTTCTGTCCTGCAGTCTCCTGATCGCGTCCAGGTGCGTAATGATATCCTCCGGCGCTTCGATACTGCCGAACATCATGGTGGCGGTTGTTCTCATGCCTGCCATATGGGCGCTTTCCATCACCTCAATCCAGCGGGAAGAGATTATCTTTCGGGGACTGAGGATTTCCCTCACCCTGTCGGAAAGCATCTCCGCGCCTCCGCCCGGTATGGAATCAAGCCCTGCCTCTCTCAATATCCTCAGGGTCTCTTTCACAGTGAGCCCGGATGAATCGGCGATGTAACATATCTCGGGCGGTGAAAAACCGTGTATGTTTATCTCGAATCTCTTTTTTATGGAGGCCAGCAGGTCAGTGTAATAGGCTAAGTCCAGGGAAGGGTGAAGGCCGCCCTGAATGAGTATCTGTGTGCCTCCAAGTTTGACCGTCTCCCGGATTTTTTTGAAGATGGTCCGTTTATTAAGTAGATATGCGTCCGGAGCGTCTTCATCCCGCCAGAAGGCGCAGAATCTGCATTTGTTAATACAGACATTCGTATAGTTTATATTCCTGTCCACGACAAACGTGACAACGCCACCCGGATGGAATCTCTTTCTGATGTCATCAGCCATCAATCCGAGGTCGAGGAGATCGGCCTTTTTGAGCATGGAGAGCGCCTGTTTCCTGCTTATTCTTTCCGCGTCCCTGTTGTTTTTCATCCTCAGTATTTTCTCGCTCTTTTGTAGAACGCGTCCCTTTCCACGGGGGTCTTTCCGGCTTTTTTTATCAGATCAGTAAGCTGTTCCACGGTGAGATGCTCGCCTGTGAGCCCGCCGGCTGAATGAGTGATCTTTTCTTCGATCACGGTGCCGTCAATGTCGTCCGCTCCAAATTTGAGGCCGAGCTGAGACAGTTTCTCCCCGAGCATTATCCAGTATGCCTTGATATGGCTGAAGTTATCCAGAACAAGGCGGCTTATGGCGATGGTCTTCAGGTCGTCGATTCCGGATGTATACCTGACGCCTTTTATCCGGGTATTCTTCGGGTGATATGAAAGGGGGATAAATGCCTGAAAACCGCCTGTTTTGTCCTGAAGTTTCCTGAGTTTCATAAGATGGTCAACCCGGTCGGCGTATGACTCAATATGCCCGTAAAGCATCGTGGCGTTCGTCCTGATTCCGGTCCAGTGGGCGATTTCCATCACCTTGAGCCATCTTTCGCCGCTTATTTTTTCGGGACAGAGGCGTTTTCTTATCTCCGGGTCGAATATCTCAGCGCCACCACCGGGCATCGAGCTTAACCCGTTCTTCTTAAGGGCGTCCAGGGTTTTTTTGAGGCCGAGTCCACTTATTTCAGCCATATGATTAACTTCGACAGCGGTAAAGGCCTTGATCTGGAGTTTCGGAAAATGCTTTTTTATTGCGGATATTATTTCGAGGTAATATTCAAAAGGCCAGTCAGGATGAAGTCCCCCGACAATATGCACTTCGCTGAAAGATGGAGTTTTGAGTTCCGGGTCGGAACCTCCGAGTTTTCGTATGATTTCATCGATTGTTAATTCAAAAGCGCCTTCCTGGCCCTTTGACCTGCTGAACGCGCAGAACCTGCAGCGGTTTATGCAGATATTCGTTGGATTGATATGCCTGTTTCTGACAAAATACGCTTTTCGTCCGTTCTTCCTCCAGGCCGCGTAGGACGCAAGAGAACCGAGCGTGAAGATGTCATCACTTTCGAAAAGCGTTGAAGCATCCTTGCCTGTCAACCGTTTACCGGATAAGACCCTGTTTTTTATTCTGTTCAGCATGGATTATTAATTATAAATCAAATGGTATCTGAAAGGCACGTTGAGCGGAGCTTTTTGTCTGAAACAAAGAAAATCTCCACGGTTTTTTACCAGAAATTACCGGTCCAGCCGGTCTTGTTCCTGGTCCGCGTATGGTATAATATAAAAGGTTGTTTGCGGAATGGCTTGAGACAAGCGGCAATTCCGTGCATTGTTATTCAAAAAAAATTCCGGAGGTCTCCGATTTTAGATAAGAAATACGATCCGAAGAAAGTCGAACCCGCATGGCAAAAACACTGGGAAGAAGACCAGGTCAATAAAACCGCGTCATCACATCCTGGGGAAAAGTTTTACTGTCTCGAGATGTTCCCGTACCCTTCAGGGAATATCCATATGGGTCACGTTCGCAACTATACGATAGGCGACGTAATAGCCAGGTATAAAAGGATGCGTGGTTATAATGTACTGCATCCGATGGGCTGGGATTCTTTTGGCATGCCGGCTGAGAACGCGGCCATCAAACACGGGGTGCCACCGTCGAGATGGACCCACGAAAACATTAAACATATGAAGTACCAGCTTAATCAGCTCGGCCTGAGCTATGACTGGGACAGGGAAATCACCACATGTAGTCCTGAATACTACAGGTGGAACCAGTGGCTTTTCCTTAAGATGCTCGAAAAGGGCATTGCTTACAGAAAATCTTCTTATGTTAACTGGTGTCCTTCATGTGTGACGGTGCTGGCGAATGAACAGGTGATCGATTCGAAATGCTGGCGATGTGACAATACCGTTGTGCAGAAGGAGCTGGACCAATGGTTCCTGAGGATAACCGACTATGCCGAGGAACTCCTTACCGCCTGTGATGAATTAAGCGGATGGCCTGAAAAGGTCGTCCTTATGCAGAAGAACTGGATAGGGAAGAGTTACGGGGTTGAAGTGGATTTCAGAATGGACGGGATGGACGAGAGCATTAAAGTTTTCACGACTCGGCAGGATACCCTCTTTGGCGCGTCGTTCGTCTGTCTGTCGCCGAACCATCCGTTATCGTCTAAACTGGTTCCGGATAAAATCAGCCTTGAAGAGATTACCTCCCGGTACGGAAAAGTGGACGAAAAGGTCGGCCTTTTCACCGGCGGCTACTGCGTAAATCCGATGAACAATGAGAAGATTCCTGTTTATATCGCGAATTTTGTTCTTATGGAATACGGCACGGGCGCTATTATGTCGGTGCCGGCGCACGACCAGCGTGATTTTGATTTCGCCGGGAAGTACGGACTGCCGGTGAGGGTTGTGATTTCGCCGGAAAAAGAAAGTTCAGAATCGGGCGCCCGTGGGCCGTCGGAGGCGTATGAGGAAGAGGGCGTCCTGGTCAACTCGGGTCAATTTACCGGGTTAAAGAGCAGGGAGGCCAGGGAACGGATAGCGGAATATATAGAGGAAAACGGGATCGGGAAAAAGGTGGTCAACTATAAGCTCCGCGACTGGGGCATATCCAGACAGAGATACTGGGGTACGCCGATACCGGTTATATATTGTGACGGATGCGGTATCACGCCCGTCCCGGAGAAAGACCTTCCTGTTGTACTTCCGGAGAATGTAAAGCTTACCGGCACCGGAAGTTCTCCTCTTCAGGAGTCTGAGTCATTTATAATGACCTCCTGTCCTTCTTGCGGCGGCAAGGCAAGGCGTGAAACAGATACAATGGACACATTTGTTGATTCCTCATGGTATTTTATCGCTTATTGTTTCGGCAGGGCCGGGATAGACTTTGACACGGACACGGGGAAGCTGAAAGAAGAACTCGGTTACTGGATGCCTGTAGACCAGTATGTCGGCGGTGTTGAACATGCCGTGCTTCATCTCCTGTATTCGAGGTTCTTCACAAGAGTGATGCGGGACCTCGGCATTGTGGACTTCAGCGAACCCTTCATCAATCTTCTTACACAGGGTATGGTCATTAAAGACGGCGCCAAGATGTCCAAATCAAAGGGTAATGTTATCGACCCGGACCACCTGATAGAAAACTACGGGGCCGACACATCAAGACTTTTTTCTCTCTTTGCCGCGCCCCCGGAAAGGGACCTCGAATGGTCGGACAAAGGAGTTGAAGGCGCGTTCAGGTTCTTAAACAGGGTATGGAATATAGTTGTCAGGAACGTGGATTCCCTTTGGTCGGTCGAAATGACTGTATTTGATAAAAAGGAGCTGGAGGGGTTTCCTTCTCCTCTCCGTGATCTATTAAGAAAGACCCACCAGACGATAAAGAAGGTGACGAACGATATCGAGCGGGAATATCATTTTAATACCGCTATTGCCGCGTTAATGGAACTTGTTAATGAGATCGCCGGAGTTGAGCCGTCCGATGAAAGGGCCGCGAAGGTGCTCAGGTTTGCTATCGAAAATGTATTGCTGCTTCTCTTCCCCTTTACCCCCCATATAGCGGAGGAACTCTGGAGGGCCATCGGCAATGAAACCCGCGCATCTGAACAGAAATGGCCTGTATGGGACGAGGACATCGCAACGACGGAGAAGATAGAACTTGTTATCCAGATAAATGGTAAGCTGAGGGGGAAGCTGATGGTTCCGAGGGGACTTCCGGACGAAGAGATAAAAAGGATCGCGCTTGGCGAAGAGAAGATAGCCGAATTTATCGGGGGGAGAGATATTAAAAAAGTCATAGTCGTAAAAGGCAGACTAGTGAACATAGTGCCGGGTGGATAATCTAATGGAGATAAAGGCAGAAAAAATATCCAGGCTGTTACCGGTGTTCGCGTTCGCCCTGCTCTTCATCTTCAACAGTTGCGGATACAGCGTATTCAGGCATTCTTCTCTGCCTTTTACAGAGATAGCAATCGGCAGGATCGAAAATAAGACACTTGAGCCGAGGCTCCAGGACAAACTTCACAGTGCGCTTACAGAGGAATTCCTCAGACAGGGCATCAGTGTCAATCCATTGGCCGGTCATAAACTGGCCGGCGTAATACGTGAATTCGGGATGGCCAGCCTCTCTGAAAAAAAAGGTATATCAATAGAATACCGTGTGGATGTCAGGGCCGACTTCAGTCTCTTTTCCGGTGAAGGTAAAAAAATAGTGATAAAAAATATAAGTTCTCCCTTTATCGTCTCTTTTGTGGGCTCGGAAGACTTCGGCACGCTTCTCGCCAACAGGGATGTAGCCGAGGAAAAGGCGCTGAAAGAGGTTGCGATACAGATAGTCAGCGAACTGATTTATAAATGAGTTACCGCAAATTTTCAGAGGAGATAAAAAAGGGGCTTCCTTCTTCAAGTTATATGTTCGTGTCATCCGGCTCTTTCCTGCTCAAAGAGGCGGTCTCACTGGTAAAGGACCTCGTTCCCCGTGAGGAGAGAGATTTTAACTTTCATGTTTTTGACCTGCTTGCAACCGGCAACGGCGGTACGCCCTTCGAATATATAATTGACGTTCTTAATACAGTGCCGTTCTTCTCCGGCAGAAAATACGTCATTATCGATAACTTTCAGAAGATAACTCAGAAGCCATTAAAAAAACTTGAGCAATATCTGGCGAACCCCGCAGAAAGTTCTGTCATGATATTACTGTACGAGGGATCCGTTAAAAAGACTGTCGCGGATAAGCTGAAGGGTGTGAAGCATATACCTGTGGACATAAGAGAAAAAGAGATCCCGTCATGGTTGAAGGAGAGGGCCGCGTCAAGCGGGCTTGAGATATCGGACGGCGCGCTTGACTATCTCCTGGGCACGATCGGACCCGAGCTCGGGATGCTTGTATCGGAACTCGACAAGTTTAAGTCTATAGGAAAAGCAAAAATTGAGAAAAAAGATATTGTCGGGATAACCGGAGGCAACAGGACTTACAGTCCGTTTGACCTTGTGAACGCGATAAGGGCGAAAGATACTGAAAAGGTGTTCAGGATATACAGGGTCCTAAGCTCAACTGAGGAGCCTTACAGCCTGCTGGGGGTCCTTAACTGGCAATTCAGGCAGTCCGCGTCCGGGAAAGACACGGCTGAAGGAAGGGCTTATGCCTGCAGGGTCTTTAATGTCCTGAATGAAGCCGACCTGCATATAAAAAGTTCCGGGAGTCCTTACCCAATGGAACTTCTGCTGGTCAGGCTGCTCAGGATATCAAAACTAAGAACATGAAAAGAAGTTCAACGTTCGAGGTTCAACGTTTAAAGAACATAAAACCTTGAACATCTTTTAAAGAGGGTGTCTTTTATGAGCAGCAGGGCAAAAGCAGGAGTTGAATCTTCCGGGACGGAGAGACTGAATCCGGTTTCCCAGGCGCACAGGTCCGCCTCCTCCGAAGCTGCAACTTCCTCCGTAGACTGTATTATGCGGCTTCAGAGAACGATAGGGAATATGGCGGTTCGGAGACTGTTTAAAGCCGGGGCTGTCCAGGCAGAAGGGGTTACAGGACAAACTTACGGTGGACCACCGGGACTTGATACAGCAATAGAGTCCATGAGGGGTGGCGGCCAGCCACTGCCTTCATCCGAAAGGGCGTTTTTCGGGCCGAGGTTTGGATATGATTTCAGTCATGTGCGGCTGCATACTACCTCAAAGGCTGCTGAAACAGCCCGGGCGGTTAATGCAAAGGCTTTTACAGTGGGGCGGGATATCGCTTTTGGGGCGGGTCAATATGCGCCGACAACAGATACAGGGCGTAATCTTATAGCGCATGAACTCGTTCACGTGGTACAGCAAAATCATCAATTAGCACGCAGGTATGACCAGCCGGACCGGCGGATATCACAAAAGCTGCCGGCTGATAATATCGCGCGGAAGTGGGTGGTTGAGAACCCGGATGTTGCCGTGCCGGCAGGCGGAAGGACAAATGGGGAGTTACTGCTGGATGCATTCCAGAATATCTGCGGTCTCGCACAGCTTGTCAACAGGGGGGCGGACAAAAGACTTGAACTGGCTGCCGGTCCTCCCAGTCCCAACCGCACGGAAGGGTGTGGATGCCTGCAGACTATCGAGAATGATGTAGCCAATATGGAAGCAGGCAATGCGTCCACGCTTAATACATACCCGCGTATAGAAGTCGTTCCCCACGGATGGAGCTATACCAGTCCTGATCCGAATCATCCAAAAGTAGGAGCGCGCCATCCGGTCGATCCATTCGAATGGGGCTACTGGACAGGCTCGGACAGGCGCCAGACCAAGGAATTCTTTCGCACTGTCGCGCATGAAGTCTGCGGCCACATGGCTTCTTTTGTATCCGGTGTGCAAAGCGGTCGTGGCAGCGGACGGGGACATAATGAAGCAATTATTCGTGAAAACAGGGTTGCCGCTGAACACGGTGTTTCCGTTTCAGGACAGCGGGGGCTGGATGTATCCGAAGGCGGTGTCATTGCTGGTGTGCATCGAGGTGAATCCTTCCTGCGCGCCGGAGCCTATTTTGACCATGCGTCGGCGAACACTCAGGCTGATTTAAACACGGTCATCCAGTCTGCAATCGACACTATCCGGTATTTTGTAGGCATTCAGGGTGACAGGATAAGGATACAGCTCGAAGGTTTCGCGTATTCAAATGAAGGCGGAAATTCACTCGCGCAGCAGCGCCTGGACAACGTGAAACAGGCATTTATCCAGGAGTTGAACAGTCAGCATATCAGCCTGACGTTTACACCTCCAGGTCAAACCGCTGCAGTCAGTCGTTTCGGCCCGGATATTATTACTGTCCATCCGTCCGGATCTTCAATGCCCGATACCTCCGACGTCCGTCGTCGCGTGTATGTTTTCTTGTATCATCGGGCGTATTCCGCCGCCCCCTGATGCCGGGCGTGATGATCAGCGCCGCCAGGGATAAATCTTTCCATACACGTATATATTTGCTGGTTCAATATACTTATTCCGGGAAGGCTGAACGAAAAAGGGGGAATTATCCCCCTTTTCGTTCAATTTAACAGCAGGTACAACTTCAGAGATTATTTTTCGACCGGGAAATTCTTCCTTGCTGCATTTCCCATGGCCTTGTTCATTATACCGCCACCCCAGTATCCCTTGCCCCAAGAGGTATAGCCGAAAGACATCACACGGGCGTCATACCCGAGTGCGCGCAGGGCAACCACTGGAAGGTTCTGTGTCTGTCCGGTGACACAATACAGGACTATTTTTTTGTCTTTAGGAAGTTTCTTCAGGTTTTCGGGCTTGAGTATTTGATTGTAAGGGATGAATATCGATCCTGGAACGTGTCCGGATTTATACATTTTGATTGATGGTCTCACATCCACAACCAGAAAATCATTCTTTTTTTCTTTTATCCACGAATTTACGGTGTCGGCATTTACCTGCCAGTTGCCCTCACTCAGACCCTTGATCAGAACGGTATTGAGCTTCTTTGCAAGCGCTTCGTCGTATGCCTGGGCAGAAGGAACAACCATGGCCGACACCAGAAAAACTGCGATAAATACTCCCAAAAACACTGCAATGCTTTTTTTAAACAACTGTACACCTCCGTTTTTTAAGATTTTTAAGTGCGAATTTCAAACCAATCTTCGCCGAACTTGTTCTGCACAACGATGCCTGTCCCACATCACCTCCCCGCAAGATAATAATTTGCTGATTAGACCCGGTTCTCTCGACCGGTTAGTCTGTATTACTCTGATAGCATAAGTAAACAGATTAAGAAAATTTGGCCAAAATGTCAATATAAATTTAATAAGCTTACTGTGAAAGAGAGGGGTGCAATCGCATTGAT